>DAIDJI010000450.1:0-2610 GCA_027451455.1 Planctomycetales bacterium
AACCGAAAACTGAAAACCGAAAACTCTCCCTTAAAGGATGAGTGGCGACCGCTTCTCGGCGGCCTCGGCCATGAAGGTCTGGACGCGAGAGACGAGGTCCTCGGGGTCGGGGGTGACGCCTTCGAGGATCATCGCGTTGGTCCAGAGTTGCAGGGCGCACTGCTTGATGAACGCCTCGTGATCGGCATTCGCCGAGAGCTGCCCGAGGCGCCGGATCAGCGGAGACGACGGATTCAACTCGAGGATGCGCGCCGTCTCTGGGAAGTCGCGATTCGCGAGGCGGAGGATTCGCTGCATCTGGGTGCTGGGTCCGCCCTCGGCGTTGACGAGGCAGCAGGGGCTATCGGTCAGCCGCTTCGACTCGCGCACATCCTTCACCCGGTTCCCCAGCGCCGCTCGGAAGAGATCGAGGACGCGAGGGAATCCCGACTCCTTCGCCTCGGGCGATTCCTCGGGCTTCGTCTCGTCCTTCTCCGACTCGGGGACATCGGGCAGTTCGAGGTCGGCCGAATCAATCGAGACGAGCTTCTTCCCCTGGTAGGTCGTCAAGGCGGTGATGGCGAACTCGTCGATTGGGTCCGTGAGGAAGAGGACTTCCAGGCCCCTGCGGCGGAAGATTTCGAGATTCGGGCTCTTGGCGACCGAGGCGAGGTCTGGGCCGCCGAGGTAGTAGATGGGCTTCTGGCCCTCGGGCATCCGGGCGATGTAGGCGTCCAGTGAGACCGACGTCTCGCCCTCGCCGCGCGACGACGAGAACCGCAGAAGCTTCGCGACCCGCTCGCGATTGGCCGGATCCTCAACGACGCCCTGCTTGAGCATCATCCCGAACTGCTCGTAAAACGCCCGGTACTTCTCGGCGTCTTCCTCGGCGAGACGGTCGAGGCGGTCGAGCACGCCCTTGATGATCGCGGTTCGGATGCGGCGGATGACGGTGTTGTCCTGGAGCGTCTCGCGTGAGACGTTCAGCGGCAGATCCTCGGAATCCACCAGCCCGAAAAGGAACCGGAGGTACTCGGGGACCAGGTCGCGGCACTCAGACTGGACCAGCACCCGCCGGGCGCAGAGATGCAGTCCGTGGTCGAGCTTGGTGAAGCCGAACCGCTCCAGGTTGGTCGGCGGGCAATACAGGATCGCCCGGTACTGGATCGGCGAGTCGGCCGCGAGGTGCAGGTGCCAGAGCGGCGATTCGTCGGGGTGGTGGGTCAGGTGCTGATAGAAGCGGGTGTACTGCTCGTCGGTGACCTGGTTCTTCGGCTCGACCCAGATCGGCTTCTGATCGTTGAGGATTTCACCCCCCTGCCCCAGCCGAATCGGGTACGGGACGAAGCTGGAATAGCGCCGGACGATCTCTCGGGCACGCCAGGTGGAGGCGTAGTCGGTCGCGTCGTCCTTGAGGTGAAGGATGACCTCGGTCCCGCGCGGGAGGTCGCCCTCGGCGGGCATGATGGTGAAGCTCCCGCTGCCGTCCGACTCCCACTCCCAGCCCGATTCCTCGCGATAGCTCCGCGACCGGACCCGGACCCGGTCGGCGATCATGAACGCCGAGTAGAATCCGACGCCGAACTGGCCGATCAGCGAGACGTCCGGCTTCGACGTGCCCGCGCTCGCGGTCATTGCCTTGAGGAACTCGGCCGATCCGCTCCGGGCGATCGTGCCGAGGTTCTGCACCAGCTCGTCCTGCGTCATTCCGATGCCGGTATCGCGGATGACGAGCGTTTTCTCGGACTCGTTCCCCTCGATGACGATTTGAAGCTCGCCGGCGTCGCGCTGGGCGTCCTCGGTCAGCGCGACGTACCGCATCTTGTCGAGAGCGTCCGACGCGTTGGAGATCAGCTCGCGCACCGCGATGTCGCGGCTCTGGTAGAGCGAGTGCGAGAGCAGGTGCAAGAGCTGCTTGATCTCGGCCTGGAAGGTGAATTCCTTCCGCTCGCCGGCGACGGTCCCGGTTGACATCTCGTTTGGCCCCTGGATCGGGTCGTTACGGGTTGCTAGGAGGATGGGTCAAAGTGGAACTGCAACTGGCGTGCCTGTTTGAGAGTTTTTCTTTAAGTCCTGTTCTGTAAGACATTTGTGATGGGGCAGTGTCTGCGAATCCAGGTTCGGGCTGCCATTCTGGCAGATGGGGCCGCTCGTTACACGCGTAGGTCTTCCGAGCGCCGTGGCGATTTCGCGGGAGGGACCCTAAGATGAAGACGGACTTCATGCGAGCGTCCCCGCGACCGCGACGCGAGGGCTTCGGGGCCGACTTCCTTTCGATTCGGTGGGAGCTGGGTTCGTGCTGGAAATTGTCAAGTATCCCCATCCTGCACTTCGGTATATTTCGCGCCCAGTTGAGCGGATCGACGACGCGCTGCGGTCGACCGTCCGGGCGATGTTCGAGCTGATGTACGATTCGAACGGGATCGGACTGGCCGCCAATCAGGTGGCGTTGCCGTTCCGGTTCTTCGTCCTGAACCTCACCGCCGACCCCGAGGAGAAGGACCAGGAGCAGGTCTTTATCAATCCCGAGATCGTCAAGCGGCACTCGTCGCACGAGGGCGAGGAGGGATGCCTCAGCCTGCCTGGGCTGTACTCGAAGGTCCGTCGGCCGAAGCGGATTCGGGTTCGGGC
>DAIDJI010000450.1:2620-5068 GCA_027451455.1 Planctomycetales bacterium
GGTGCCTGTCGATCCCGGGGCTGGCGTACTCGCTGGCGCGACCCCGCCGGGTGGTCGCGGAGGGGTTCGACCAGTACGGCGAGCCGTTACGCGTGGTCGGAACGGAGATGCTCGCCCGCTGCCTGGCGCACGAGACCGACCACCTCGACGGCAAGCTTTTCATCGACTATCTCGAAGCCCCCGCCCTGCGCACCGCGGAGGAAAAGATTCGCGAGTTCGAGCGGACCTACCTGCAAGGCCAGCGAGAGGGAATCATCCCGCCCGACGACGAATTGAAGCGTCGGCTGGCAGAGATGCCCCACCCGCCGATGGTCGACCTCCCGAAGCCGGCCCTCGCCAGGGTCGAGCCCCCCGTTGACGGGAATCCCGCCCCCACCGAGTGAGAAGGCGAGCGACCATGACGCCCCCGATCCGGCTGATTTTCCTCGGCACGGGCGACTTCGCCCTTCCCGCCTTCGAGCACCTGGTCGACTCCGGCCACCAGGTCCTGGCCCTGGTGACCCAGCCCGATCGGCCGCAGGGCCGCAAGCAGCAGATCATCCCGGCCGCGATCAAGGAGGCCGCCCTGGCGCGCGGGGTTACCGTCTTCCAGCCCGAGGACGTCAACGCGCCGGAGAGCCTTGAACAGATTCGCGTTCTCGCGCCCGATCTGCTCGTCACTGCCGCCTATGGGCAGATCCTCTCGGCCGATCTTTTGACCATCCCTCGCCTGGGCGGAATCAACCTGCACGGCTCTGTGCTACCGGCCTACCGGGGCGCCTCACCCGTGGCCCGGGCGATCCAGAACGGCGATGCCTCCAGCGGCGTCACCGTGATCCGGATGACCCCCCGGATCGACGCCGGCGGGATGATCGCCGTTGCCGAGACCGCGATCGATCCGGACGAAACGGCCGGCGACCTCGAAGGTCGACTCGCCCGGCTGGGCGCCCCGCTCGTCGCCGACTCGATCGCCCGGCTATCGGCCGGCGAGGTCCCGATCATCCCGCAGGACAAATCGAAGGTCACCCGGGCCCCGAAGCTCCGCAAGGAGGACGGCCTGATCGACTGGTCCCTCCCCGCGCGGGCCGTCCACAACCACGTCCGGGCGATGCAGCCCTGGCCGATCGCCTCGACGACCTGGTTTCCCCGCCCGGATTCGTCGCGCGCGCCGACCCGCCTTATCATTCACAAGACGCGGGTCGTCGACGGATCCGGTAAGCCGGGCGAGGTCCTCGAGGCCGACGCCGACCGCCTGATCGTCGCGGCCGGCGAGGGCGCCGTTCAGATCGTGGTTTTGCAGCTCGTGGGGAAGAAGCCCGTCTCCGCCGCCGAGTTCCTGCGCGGACATCGAATTCACCCAGGTGAGCAACTGGGAAAAGACGAGGGCGTTCAGTCCTCGCGGGAAAGTCCACTCGGTACGCCCGAACGCTGAGGTGCCAGTCTAGCTCATGATCACTGGCCCCTGAACTCTCTGGAAGCTCTGCCGATTATTTGCAACAGGTGGGCTCTGGCGGTCGGGCAGGACATGGCCTAGAGTTGGTTTGTCTGAGTCCTGGCGACCGCGAGCGTGGACGCTCGTTCTGCGAGGCCGCACGATCCTCCCCCAATCGGACGGAGCGGGATCGGCCCCACCCGAGCGAACCGGCTCCGAGGCTTTCCTTGCTCCGCAACCCGACGCGCCCCTCGCCACAGCGGCGCGCCCGACGCCCCATGCCCGAGCCGCTCGAAGAGCGGTCGATGCTCTCGGGATTCACGCCGACGGCCGTCGAGCAATACTACCTGACACTGCTCAACGACGCCCGGTTCAACCCGGGGGCCTACGGGGTCTCGCTGGGGATTGACCTGTCGACCGTGGCGGCCTCGCAGCCGCTGGCGATGAATCCGCAGCTCGTCGAGTCGGCCCGGCTCCACTCCCAGGACATGATTGCACAAAACTACTTTGCGCACGTGACGCCGTCGGGTGTCGACCCGGGCGGGCGGATTGCGCAAACCGGATTCGTCGCCAACGGCTGGGCCGAGAGCATCGAAACCAATACCCAGCCATCGGCCTATGGCGGCGGCTTCCCGGCCAATTATGCCGCGACCGACGCCGCCTACAGCCTCTCGAACCTGATCGTCGATCAGGGTGTCCCCGACCTCGGCCACCGGATCATGCTGCTCGACATCGGTGGACAGGATGCGCTGATGCGGCAGGTGGGTATCGGGATCGCATCGCAGGTGACTCAGGGCTACAACATCCCCTTCGACTACCAGCAAACCGACACCACGATCGACCTGGCCGGGTCGAGCTACACGGGAGCTTACCTGACGGGCGTCGTCTTCAACGACCTGGCGGGCAACGGCGAATATCAGCCGGGTGAGGGACTCGGCGGAGTGACGATCAGCGTGGCGGGAGTCGGAACGACCACCACGATGGACGCCGGCGGCTACTCGATTCCCCTGGCGCCCGGAACCTACACCGTTAACGCG
>DAIDJI010000451.1 GCA_027451455.1 Planctomycetales bacterium
CGCACAACATCGCCAAGTTCGAGGAGCATCAAATCGGGGGCACATCGAAGCAGGTCTGCGTCCACCGCAAGGGCGCGACGCGAGCCTTCCCGCCCGGCCACCCCGAGATCCCACCGACCTACGCCGCAATCGGCCAGCCGGTGATTATCCCGGGGAGCATGGGGACGGCGAGCTGGGTCCTGGTCGGCCAGCCCGGGAGCATGGAGCACTCGTTCGGGACCACCTGTCACGGTGCAGGGCGGATGATGAGCCGGACGGCCGCCGTCAAGCTGGCCGCTGGCCGTCGAATCGACAAGGAGCTCGAAGGGATGGGCATCATCGCCCGCGCCCGCGGCCACAAGGGTCTCGCCGAGGAACAGCCGGCCGCCTACAAGGACGTCGATCACGTCGTCGACGTCGTCGATCGCGTCGGCATTTCGAAGAAGGTCGCCCGCCTTCGGCCGGTCGGGGTGATCAAGGGGTGATCGTTTGAGAGGAAGCGAGATTTCAGGCCGGCTTCACCCCTCGAACGATCGCCCGGACGCCCTCGATCCGGATCGATCCGTCCTCGCGGAGAGTAGGCGAGAAGCCGCGGACGCGGGGCCCGTCGAGCAGCGCCTTGCGGACGGCCTCCTTCGGCTCGTCGGGCGTCCCGCGATCGAACCACTCGTCGAAGTCGAGTTCGTAGAGATCCTCGACGAGCGTAATGTCGACCAGCCCGGCGCCAGCGAAGAGGTCGACGATATGACCGCCGGTGGGGCTCGCCGTGTGCGATCGGTCGCGTGCCCGCTCCATCCACTGGTGGTGCGAGGCCCGGGCGGGATCGGGGTCGGTCAGGTGGTCGCAGACGACAAGCACTCCGCCCGGCCGGAGCAATGCGACCTGCCGCCCGATGAAGGCCGAGGGCTCCTCGACGTGGTGCAGCACGTACCGGGAGATCGCCCCGTCAAACGGGCCCATTGCCTCAGCCGCGTGATCGTAGACCGAGCCCAGCACGAACCGGGCCCGTTCGCCCGATGAGGAGCAGCGAGCCCGGGCGCGTTCGATCATCTCGCGCGAGAGGTCGATACCGACGACCCTCAGCCCGACCCCGAGCAATGCGGAAGCGACCAGCCCGGGGCCGCATCCCGCGTCGAGGATCAGTCCACCGGCCGGGAAATCCGCGGTTTGGACCAGTTTCGCCAGTGCCACCGGGTCGCTCTGCACGGGCGCCCGCTCAAACTTCGCGGCCTGGCCGTCGAAGGCGGAGGCCAGCTCCCGATCGTGGTCGCTCATGGTGCGCTCATCTCGTGGGCCGGCGATCTTCCACATTTCCCGGGCATGCCCTGGCGGTTCACGGGAGGAGGAGCCTGGCGCTGGAAAGTCCGTCGAGGACCGAGGATTGACGAAAGGGGATTGTATCTTCCTGGTTATGCGGGGGCCAGCAGAAGGCCGCTCAGTGGGCACGTAAAATCCCGTCGACGACCTGACCCGGAGCCGAGAGCAAAACCGGCACGCGAACGACGCCCCCTCCGAAAACGCCGGCCGCTCGCCTGACCGGCCAGGCGCGGAACCACCACGATGTCCCGTTGGGATCCGACCAGCCGACCCCGATCGGTGGACCCGGTCATCAGACCGATCTCAGCGCGGTCGCCAGCCACGAGCGGGCATACGCCCACTCGCGAAACGCGGTGGCTCGCGAGATCCCCAGAACCTCGGCCGTTTCCTCGATCGATAACCCAGCAAAGAGGCGATGACGCGCGACATCGGCCGACGAAGAGTCTTCCAGCGCCAACTTTTCCAGTGCCGCGTCGAGGTCGAGGACCAGGTCGGGATCGGTGCCCGGAACGGAAAACTCGGCCTCGATGGCGATCGTGCGCGTCGCCCCTCGTTTGCTGGCCTTCCGACTTCGGGCGTGGTCGACCAGGATCCGCTGCATCGCGACCGCCGCGGCGCGGAAGAAGCCGCTACGGTCGGCAAACGACGCGGCGCCCAATCGGAGGTACGCCTCGTGCACCAGCGCGGTGGCGTCGAGCGAATGCCCGGCGCGCTCGTGCTTCAGCCGGGCGGCGGCCAGACGCTTCAGCTCGTCGTAGACCATGGGGAAGAAGCCGCCGTCGGCCGGGGGCTGGCTCATGGCTTTTCGCTTCCCGGCTTCGGCGCTTCCTTCGGATCGTCAGCCGATTTGTCCTCGAATGGGATCATGGCCTTCGCTTCCTTGCAGGCTAGCCACAGAATCAGGTCGTCGTGGCTGTCCCCGCCGGCGAGCGGATTCCGGGGATCCGCTGGCAACGGCTTCATCGACGCCACGGTCTCGGTCACCAGCGTCTTCGCCTCGTCAACCTTCCCCTGTCGAAAGAGGCTCATGGCGCGGTAGAACGACGAGGTGCCGATCACCCAGGCGTTCTTCGGGTCGGACTTCGCGGCTTCGGTCAGGGTCTTCTCGGCGGCAGTGAAATCGCCATGACGGTATTCGGCCATGCCGAGGGCCATCAGGTTCCAGCTCTCGCCGTGGCCAAGCTCCACCGCCTTGCGGGCGAGGGCCAGGGTCGCTTTGAGTTCCGCCTCGTCGGCGGACGGCAGGATACTGCATGCCCTGACGACGCGTTCCAGCATCAACGGATCGGTCGAATCTTTGGCGGCCGCCAGGAAACGCTTCCTGTCGGCGGCGAACTCCGACGAGAGCCCGAACCACGCCTCCAGCGCTGCAAGCTTCAGACCGGCGAACATATCGACGGCCCTGGCGACAGTCAACTTTGCCAGCAGGGGGATTGCCTCGCGCGTGCGTCCGGCTTGCGCATAGGTGCTGGCAAGGTCTCGCATTCCCATGAGCGTCATGGGGTGGTCGGGGCCTGGCTTCGACTTCCACAACCTCAGGATCTCTTCGCGGAGCTTCAGCGCCTGGTCGTACTGGCCGGCGCCGTAATAGCTGCCGGCGAGGTTGTTCATGCACAAGAGCGTGTCGGGGTGGTCGGGGCCCAGCTTCGTCTTCCGCAGTGCCAGGGTCTCCTCGTAGAGCTTCAGCGCCCGGTCTCTCTGGCCAGTGACGGAATAGCTGGCGGCGAGGTTGTTCATGCAGCTGAGCGTCATGGGGTGGTCGGGGCCCAGCTTCGCCTTCATCAAAGCCAGCGTCTTCTCGCGGAGCTTCAAAGCCCGGTCTCTCTGGCCGGCGGCAGAATAGCTGGTGGCGAGATTATTCATGCACATGAGCGTGTTGAGGTGGTCAGGGACCAGCTTCGCCTTTATCAAAGCCAGCGTCTCCTCGCGGAGCTTCAGCGCCTGGTCGTACTGGCCGGTGGCGTAATAGCCGTTGGCGAGGTCGTTCATGCACAAGAGCGTGTCGGGGTGGTCGGGGCCCAGCTTCGTTTTCCACAGCGCCACGGACTCCTCGAAGAGCTTCAAAGCCCGCTGTTTCTGGTAGGCTCCGAGGTAGCTGGCGGCGAGGCTGTTCTGAGTCCGGAGCGTGTCGGGGTGGTCGGGGCCCAACTTCGCCTTCATCAAGGTCAGGGTCGCTTCGCGGAGCTTCAGCGCCTGGTCGTGCTGACCGGTGGCGGAATAGCAGTTGGCGAGATTCCTCATGCTATGGAGTGTATCGGGGTGGTCGGAGCCCAGCCTGGCGGTGAACGTGGCGCGGGCCTTCGTGAACAGCGTGATCGCCCGATCGGGGTAGCCCAGGCCCAACTGCGATATCCCCAGAGTCATCTGCATGTGGGCCACCGTGAGCGGTTCGCCAGTCGCCTCCCCCTCGATCTCGGCCGTCGCCTGGTCCAGCCGCTCGCCCAGCACCGCCGACAGCGGCTTGCCGTCCTTCGCCGCGTTCTTCGGGTCCAGATCCCGGAAAATCGAGCCCAGGATGTCGTTCATCTTCGACACCTGAGCCAGACGCTTCTCGGCCTGATGACGCTGCTCCTCGGCGGCCCGCCGCTGCTCGGCCTCGGCGAGGCGCGCCTGTTCCTTCTCGGCGGCCTCCTTGACCGCGAGTGCCTCCTGCCGACGCGCCTCGAGCAGGCCCAGCGTTGTGCCGACCACGCCCAGTACCAGAGCCAGCACCACCACTACCGCCGCTGAGACCTGAACCCGGTTTCGACGGACGAACTTCCTCAGCCGGTAGGCCGCCGTCGGCGGGCCGGCCGAAACGGGCTCATGATTGAGGTACTTTTCGAGGTCGTCGGCGAGGCCGACCGCCGAGGCGTACCGACGTTCCCGCTCCTTGGCGAGCGCCTTCATGACCACCCAGTCCAGATCCCCCCGCATCAGCCGCGAAAGCCGCCCCGGCTCGACCCCGCGCGTTGCCGCGAGCGATGCCAGCGTCTCGGAAGTGCTGATCCGGCTCGACGGTGTCGGCGGTTCGACCTCGCGGATGACGCGCAACATCTCGTCGAGCGCCGCCCGCTGGACCGAATCCCGCGTGATCGGCGTTGAGCCGGTCAAAAGCTCGTAGAGCACCACCCCCAATGCGTAGATGTCGGCCCGCGTGTCGATGTCCAGAGCGTTGAAGCTGGCCTGCTCGGGTGCCATGTACATCGGCGTTCCGGCGACACCGCCGAACGCCGTGAACAGCGAGTGCTCGGTCAGCTTCAGCCCGCTGGTCGCCTTCGCGAGGCCGAAGTCGATGATCTTGGGGACCGGCCGGTCGTCGTGCGACTCGACCAGGATGTTCGACGGCTTGAGGTCGCGGTGGATGATCCCTTTTTGATGAGCGTGCTGCACGGCCTGACAGATCTGTCGGAAGAGCGCCAGCCGGGCCGGGATGTCGAGGCGGCGGGCGTCGCAGTAGTCGGTGATCGGGATGCCCTTGACCAGTTCCATCACGAAGAAGGGGCGTCCGTCGTCGGTGGTGCCGGCGTCGAGGACGCGGGCGATGTTGGGATGCTCCATCAGCGCGAGGGCCTGGCGCTCCTGCTCGAAGCGGGCCAGGACGTTCTTCGAATCCATCCCGCGCTTGATGAGCTTCAGCGCGACACGGCGTTTGACCGTGTGGAGTTGCTCGGCGAAGTAGACAGTGCCCATGCCGCCCTCGCCGATCTCCTGACGGATCTTGTAGCGGCCGGCGACGACCGTATCTACGAGGTCCGGGCCGGCTTCGAGAAGGGGCGGTGCGG
>DAIDJI010000452.1 GCA_027451455.1 Planctomycetales bacterium
CCCTGGTCACGTCGGGGGCACTGGTGGCGTCGAGGTTGGCGGCCAGGGGCTCCTCCAGCGCGGCGGGAGGCTGGTCGTAGGCGGCCAGCAATGCGTCAAGCCGGGCGCGAAGCTCGAGATCGTCGCCGATCTCGGCGTCGAGGAAGGCGCGGCGATCGTCGGGGTTCGCTCGCTCGATGGCCGCGAAAAACAGCGCCTTGACTCGCTCGGGCAAGATCGCCATGTGTGGGCCTCCGGAATGAGGTGTTTCCCTACATGGCGTAATTTGGTCGCGGAGAGTCTCCAACGCGAGAAAAAAATGCGGAGAGCGTGGCGAGGGAGTGGTTGGACGGCGAGCCCGGCAGCATCCAGGCGCTCCGTGTGGACCGGTCGATCAGATGTGCCCAAGCCGTCGGGCGATTCCGAGACGGAAGAGAATCCAGAGCGCCAGGACGGCCTCCCGATTGTTGATCTTCGAGACCCCGGCGCGTCGGTCCTTGAAGACGATCGGCGTTTCGCCGATCCGGCACCCGACCGCCTGACACCAGAAGAGGATCTCTTCCTGGAACGAGTAGCCGCGCGACTGGATGCGATCGAAATCGATTTGAGCGAGCTTGCTGACCCGGTAACACCGGAAGGCGCCGCTGTTGTCTCGGCTCTTGAGGCCGAGCATCATCCGGGCGTAGGTGTTGATCCCGGTGCTCATGAATTTTCGCTTGAAGTTGAAACCGCCCTCGACGCCACCGCCCGGGACGTACCGCGACCCGATCATCACATCGTGATCGCTCATCCCCGCGCGAAGTGCGGGAACGTACTCGGGATCGTGGCTGAAGTCGGCGTCCATGTTGAGCAGCAGGTCGTAACCATTTTCGATGGCGAACCGCATGGCGGCGATCGTCGCCGTGCCGAGGCCGAGCTTTCCCGGTCGGTGGATCACGTGAAAGCCGGGCATCCGGGCAGTCAGATCGTCGGCGATCCGGCCCGTGCCGTCAGGCGAGTTGTCGTCGATCACCAGGATCGAGGCATCGGGCGCGACCTCGCGGATGGCCCGAGCCAGTGGCTCGAGGTTGCCCGCCTCGTTGTACGTAGCCAGGGAGACGAGCAGCCGGGGGGCCTCAGCCTGGGGCGTCGGATTGGCGTCCACGGGCGATGGGTTCCTCGCAGGGGCACGGGGAGGGCCGACAGGGACGCCTCCGTCGCTATCTCACGTTGCGTCAAGACATTATACTATCGCCCCGCAACCACCGGCGCCAAGTCCGCGGATCCCTCGCGGAGCCGTCGACATCGATGGGGAGGAAAGCCGAGCAGGTGCCGACTCCGAAAGTTCCCGACCGCACCAGCGCGAGGCTGGACGAACCGGGTTGACCGCAAGTGGACGTCCAGCCCGGGAAGGAGGACGACGGGAGCACCAGAGATCCTCGAAGCCGACACCTGCTCCTCTTTCGCAATTCCATCGACGACTCGCACGCCGAGTTCCGGCCTGGCGCCGACCGTCTCGTCCACTGATCGGACAGGTCTCGATCGCCGCATCAATCCTTTTTTGGCAATCGGAGGCCCCAGGTTCCGGATCCGACGACCTCAACGTCGAGAATCAAAAAGAGGATTCCCCGCCCCGGCGGTCGACCCGTTACAATGAAAAAGATCGGGCGTCCTTCCGCGGGACGCCTCGCGAACCCTAACCGACCTTGCTCGCGACCCGTCCGACGCCGGAAGTACCCATGCCCAGCCCCAAGAGCCCCGATTCGCCGATCCCGACCGTCTCGTTCGTCAGCCTCGGTTGTTCGAAGAACACGGTCGACTCCGAGCGCATGCTCGGCCTGCTGGCGCAGGAGGGCTACGCGATCGTCCCCGACGCCCAGCCTGCCGACCTTGTCGTCGTCAACACCTGCGGATTCATCGACGCCGCCCGCCGCGAATCGATCGGCGTGATCGAGGAACTCCTGGAGAGGAAGCGGGCCGGCCAGGTCAAGGGCGTGATCGTCGCCGGATGCCTCGCCGAACGCCAGCGTGAGGGACTCCTGGAACAATTCCCCGAAGTGGACCACGTCGTCGGCGTCTTCGGCCGCGAGGAGATCGCCCGCGTCGCTGACCGACTGATCGGTGGACTGAAGGAACAGCGCGAGGTCTTCCGCCCCGCACCCGTGCAGGCCCAGGACGACCGCGCCCGCCTCCGGATCACGCCGAGGCACCTCACCTATCTGAAGGTCAGCGAAGGATGCGACCGCGCCTGCACCTTCTGCGCAATCCCCTTCATGCGAGGCAAGCACGTCACCAAGCCGATCGAAATGGTCGTCGCCGAGGCCGAGGAGCTCGCAAATGACGGCGTCCGCGAACTGGTCCTCGTCGCGCAGGACATGACCTATTACGGCCTCGACCTCTACGGACGACCCCGCCTCGCCGAGCTGCTTCGAGAACTCGACCGTGTCGAGGGGCTCGACTGGATTCGCATCCTCTACTGCTACCCGCAGTATTTCACGGATGAGCTTTACGAGTCTCTGGCTGGCTCGAAGAAAATCGTCCCCTACCTTGACATGCCCTTGCAGCACATCAACGATCGCCTCCTGAAGCGAATGAACCGCCGGCATACCAGGGCCGAGACCGAGGCGATCATCGGCCGGCTTCGCGAGACGATCCCAAATCTGGTCCTCCGCACCACCTTCATCGTCGGCTTCCCGGGCGAGACCGAGGCCGAGTTCGACGAGCTGGTCGAATTCGTCGAGGCGACGCGGTTCGAGCGGCTAGGTGCCTTCACTTACTCCCTCGAGCCCGACACCCCGGCCGCGAAGCTCACCGGCCACCTGCCGGCCGACGTCATCGAATCACGGCGCGACCGCCTGATGGCCGCGCAACAGCCGATCGCCTTTGCCTTCAACCAGGGGATGGTCGGCAAGACGCTCGACGTGATGATCGATAGTCCCTCGACCGAGGGTCGCAACCTCTGGATCGGCCGAACCTACGCCGATGCCCCCGACGTCGACGGCGTGGTCCATCTCCGCGGCGGCCCGTATTACCCCGGCGAGATCGTCCCGGCAGAGATCGTCGACACCGACGGCTACGACCTGATCGCCCGCGCCTCCGAATCGGAACCGCCCCAGTCGCGTAAGGCCAGACCGCGCCCGAGAAAGCGGCCAGGTCCCTCGTCGCTTGTGGTTCTCGACGACATCTGAGGCGGGCCGTTCGTCTGCCCTCTTCCGAACATTCTCCTGGTTGCGGATACCGAACGACGATGAGCCCGACCGAGGATGTGATTCTGATAGACTCGACCGCCCCGACGACTTCGGCTCGCCGGCGGTTCTGGAACGTCCCCAACTCGCTGACCGTCAGCCGGATGGTCCTGGCTGTCGCGGTCTACGGCCTGATCGAGTGGCGCGCCTACGGCGGGGCCCTGATCGTTTTCGTGATCGCCGCGACGACCGACGCCCTCGACGGCTACTTCGCTCGCCTCCTCAAGCAGGAGTCGCCCCTCGGCCGACAACTCGATCCCCTGATCGACAAGGTGATCGTGGCCGGATGCTACATCTACCTGGCGACGATCCCCGGAACGGGCGTTCTGCCGTGGATGGTCACCGCGATCGTGGTCCGCGAGCTACTGATCCAGGGCCTGCGGAGCCTCCTTGAAGGGAAGGGACAGGCCTTCGGTGCTCGGACGGCCGGCAAGCTCAAGACGGTCGTCCAGTGCTGCTCGATCTCAGCGGTCCTGCTGGTCCTCTGGCTGGGCGCCTCGTCGCCCCCCTCGCTCGCCTGGGTGCGCGATATCCTCACCTGGCTCGCCGTCGCCCTGACGATCTACAGCGGCCTCGTCTACCTGAATCTCGCGATGCCAAGTCTTCGCAGCGAGTCATCGCACTGATCGCGCCGACCGGGGGACGAAGATTCGTCCCCCGGCCGTTGGCTCGTCCCGCTTCCATCCGCGGGCTCAGCCTTTCCCTCCACTGTTGCCATTTCCTCCGCCGTTGCCCTGGCCATGGCCGTTGCCATTCCCTCCACCGTTGCCGTTGCCCTGACCTCCGCCGTTGTCATTCCCTCCGCCGTTACCTTGATTACCGTTGCCCGGATTACCTGCGTCCGAGCCGTTGCCGTTCCCTCCGCCCTGATCGTTCCCATTGCCTGAGTTCGAGGGGTTTCCGTTCCCCTGGCCGTGATTGCCAGGTCCCTGACCCGGGCCGGAGCCGCCGGGATTCGCAGGGCCCGCAGTGCCGATAATGCCCGTAGACGAGGCAGAGTTTCCCGCAGGACCCGACGCCACCCCGGGCGACTTTCCTGAGTGCCCGTGGCGCCCGCCCGCTCCGCCAGACCCGTGACCATGCCCCGGATTGGTCGCCTGGAAACTACCCCGCGCGGCGTGTCCGTGGTCGGTCGGCCCACCGAGATGCGTGTGGATCTTCGTCGCGCCCGCCCCCAGTTTCACCGGGCCCGAGTGACCGTGGTGGATCGGCCCGCCGTGATGCGAGGCGGCGAATTTTTGGGCGGCCCCGTGGTGTTCTCCGTGTCTCCGGCCGATCGACTCGCCGGGATACCCCGTGCCGATCGTTCGGCCCCCCCTGGCGTGCCTGCCATGCACTTCATGGATACGGACCCTACCCGGGCCCCCGCCCGGCCCATTCTGGACCGCCCCGACCACGCCCGAGAGGTTCACGTGCAGGAGTTGCACCGGAAGGCCGGATGCATTGTCGATGTCCGGGCCGACGTTCGCGAAATCGCCGGCGAAGGAGCTGTTCTTGACGACCAGTACGCCACCGGGCGCATCGTAAATCCCGCCTCCAAAACCAATCCCGGCCGAACCGGCGGTCCCGTTGGCCCCACCAGCGCCCGTTGTCCCGTCGCTCCCCAACCGCCCGGAGACCGCGACGCCCTGCATCCCGGTCCCGCCGAGGCCGGGCGTTCCGGCGAGGCCACCCGCGCCGCCGAGGCCACCGGCGCCGCCGGCCCCGGCCCCGGCCCCGGCGCCGACACCGCCGGCGGCAATGCCCGGCGCCAGCGACGCGACCAGCAGCCAGTCGGACATCGACGCCCTGTTCAGTTGAAGAGTATGGCGGCCGGCTGAGGCCCGACCAGCGGCGCGGGATGCCTTCA
>DAIDJI010000453.1 GCA_027451455.1 Planctomycetales bacterium
CTAATTTGCCATCACTCGAACAAATACAACTGGCTTGCTGACTCCTGAGGAATCATCTCCTCGGGCGCGATGTCCAAACCAAGGGGAAAGTGCTCCATATCCCCGGGATATTCCAGCGTTGTCAGGAGCTGGCCGAGCAGCACGATCTTGCGGTCATTGCGGGACAGCTCGAATCCAGCCTCCAGGAGCCGGCGGAGCTTGGCCCTGGCCGATTCGACGGCGTGAGGGATCGCGGGTCGTTGCCATCCCGCAACGCCCTCCTTGCGGCAGACGATGATGATGTCGAGCTGGATCGGTTCCTTGGCCTGGGATTTCGGCGTGGCGACCGACATCTCGGCCTTGACCGGCTGCGAGTTCACGACGCAGAACCCCGCGCCGAGTATGGCCTCCGCGAGGGACTTCCATCCTTCGTCGCGAGAGTGGTGGTAGGAGAAGATCAGGAGACCGTCGTCCTTCAGGATGCGGTGGCATTCGCCCAAGACGTCCCGCAATTTCGCGGCGAACCGATCGGCGTCGGTGTCCTGCACCTCGGAGGGATGGCGCGTCGTCCGGCCGTCGCCCGTCCGGGCCTTTGGTGTCAGTTGCTGCCAGGCATGGAAGAAATCCGCCAGTTCCGAGTAATGGACGTTATCGAAGAACGGCGGGTCGGTCACGATCAGGTCGATGTTCCGGTCGGGCAGGCTCGTGGCGGCCGAGTCGCCACAGGACAGGTAGATCGCCCGCTCGGCGCGCGGCCCTTCGCTGGGCCAGTGCTCCGCGACCTGTCCCGAGAAGGACGGCGAGCAGACCCGGCCCCTGGCCGAACCCGTGCCGTTGACCTCGGTGGGCATCCGCCGGTATTCGGCGGCCCGCAGCAAGCGGCTCCGGAAGAGGTTGGAGAAAGAGCCCGAACTCTTCGGTGTACCCCAGACATTCGCCTCGATCGGCGTTCGCTCGGGCTTGAGGATGTGGTGCGAGAACATGTGCCTGACGGCGCCCGTGCCCTCACCCTTGTAAGATGCGAACATATTGTTGAATTCGAGCACGCCGGAGAACAGGGTCAGCAGGGCTGCCCGCGTCGGTGGGTCCGCGATTCGCCCGATCGCTCGATGCAACCGGCCGAGGGCGAGGAGCTGCCGGTCGTTGAAGAAGTCACGCCAGGCGGTGAAGCCGTAGCTCATCGCCTGTCTGGTGTTGTAGCCGTGCTCCAGGGCCAGCGTCGGTAGCACGATCTCGCCCCGGGCGGTTTCCTCCTCCAGCCGCGCCGAGCAGCCCTGGTAGGCTGACCGGTCGTCGTCGGTGGCGGGCAGATATTCCTTGTCCCCGGCCCGCGTCAGGACGAGCTTGCCATAGAGTCGGAAGTCAGGCCGGGTGCCGATCCGGGCGACCGCGTCGAGTATCGGGAAAGATCCCTGACAATGGGGGCAGGTGGTTTTGGCACCACGGGCCGTGCCGCGATCAGGATTGAATCTCGACTGGCAGGAGCGGCAGGTCGCTTCCTGCTGGCCGTGGAGACCCGGAAAGATATCCCCGCACGATGGGCAGAGGATCTGTACCTCCGGCTTGCGGTTCGGGTAGGCGTTCCGGGCCATCACCCAGGAGGGAAAGAGATCGATCGGCTTGCGGCAATCGGGGCAGGGCGCCTGCATGACCCAGAAGAAATAGAGCACGTCGCAGGGGCGGCCCCTGGAGTCGACGGAAAGGTACAACTCGCGGAGTCCCTTGCCGACGCCCCGCGAGAGCTCGTCGAAGGCGGCCTGCAGGCGGCCGGCGTCCATCGGGCCGAGGGCCGTGCGGACCGCTTCCACGGCGACCGGATTGATGTCCCGGCCGAGGGCGGTGAAGCCAAGCTTGTGGGCCTCGCCGATGGTCGTCCCCGCCCCCATGAAGGGATCGAATACCGTCACATCCCCGAACTGATGCGGCTTGTAGAAGGCGGCGGCGAGGTCGCCCCCCTCGGGAAGCGCGGCGCCGAGGAGGATGCCGCGAAAGATCGATCCGAGGCGCTTGGCCCACCACTTGTGCACGTGGTAGATCGGCCGATGGACCTCCTTCCGCCAGCTCTCGCGCTCCGCCAGCCGGGAGAGGAACTCGAACGGGAAGGCGTCCGTCTCGATCAGCCGCATGTCATTCATCCGTGGTTTCATCGTCGACTTCGAGGGCCATGGCTTCCGGCGGAATGTCCCGCATGGAGACAGGATCGGGCTCGGTGCCGTTGAGCCGCCAGGCCCGGAACACGTGCTCCCGGCCCGCGCCGGGATTCGGCATCTTCTTGGGGACGATCCGGTTGGTCTGGAGATCAAAGGAGTAGCCGACGATCAGCTCGGTAGCCTCGCGACGACGGAGTTCGCCCACCTCGAAGCACTCGGGGCCGGCATCCACGTCATGCGGCAATATCAGCGTCTATCGATGCGCCACGCCGTCGGCCAGGTGGAAGGGAGTCGGCACGACGTACATCTTCCGATCGCGGATCATAATGTCGCCGTAACTACCAAATCCTTTGACATTTCTATTTTTGTGGACATAATCATGATTCGCATTCATAAAATCGCCGTGGCAGACCACCAGATCGAGCACAGGGTAAGCGTCCCCGTCGGGCTTCTTCGGATATCGGCCGAAGACATAATAGATGGTCCTCCCGTTGTGGAAGCCCGTCGGCACCTGGCTGTTGCTGTCGTAATTCACGTCACGCCCGGGGTAGGCCAGTCCCTTCAGTTCATAGCCCTCGGTGGTGGCGACCATGCGGAAATCGGGATAGGTATTCCGGCCGCTGGACTCGAAGTTCAGGCCCGTCTCTTCCAGCCGGGCCTTGAACCAGTTCTGGAAGTGAAACTCCTTATCGTCCCTGCTGACTCGCTCGATGAGCGTGCCTCTCCGGATTGCCTTCACGCAATGGATAAAGACCGTAGCTGATGTCATGCAGGGACCCCGGGATCGTTCCAGCCGTGAAATCCAAGCGGGCGGCGCGGCACCAGACCCAATTATGCCACAGCAGAGATCGGCCGGGGTATCGAGTAAGCGGACATCGGCCACAAGCGGGAACAAAGGGGTCGGCGGGAACAATGGGGTCTGGAACCGATTCGACATCTGCTAGCGACGGGAGCCCATCCGGCGGCGGCACCGAGACGATCGAACCACTCGATCTCGAGTAACGGTTCCCGACACCTTATCACCTTCCCTTCGCGGGGCGATCAGAACTCGCGGGCCGCGAGGCCGATCAGCAGCTTGGAACCGTCCGTCAGGTACGGACGCTCGCAGAAGAAAAGCTGATTCAGCGGGGCCCGGATCGTCGCCGAAAACTGGCGTTCGCCGTTGAGATCCAGCTCGCAGCGGAGCTTCACCTTGCCGTCCTCGTCGATCGGGCGGAGCAGCGTCGTCTCGACCGAGTAGCCGTGCGTCAGCCGAGAGCCGATCGACTCGCCCGCCACGATCCGGGCCGACTTCACATCCAGCAACTTGAACCCGTGATCCGGCAGCAACTCGCCCAGGTACTTCTGGATCGTGGATAACCGGTGGTCCACCGACTTCGCTCGATCGGGCGTCGCCAGAATCGCGAAGACCGTGACGTGTCGGACGACTTCGCCGCGCGGGTCGGACCCGACACCGGCGCCCGCCCGCGTCGGACGCATCCCGAACCCAACCATCGCCGTCACGCCGAAGATCAGTCCGGCCATCGTCAGACCGGTCCGCATCGCCCATCGCCGCGAGAGGTTCATCGACGTCCCTCCGCCCCGATCCCCGTGGTGATCAAGAAGGATCTCCGTGTCGGATTCAAAATTCCCGAGAATCGAGGGAATCCACCGTCCCGTCCCCGGACAATCGAGGAGATTCCGTCTTCCGGAATCGAGGGCCAGGTGGATCTCCGGGCCTGCATTTCTCTGGAATTCGGAATCCGGAATCTGGGATCCGGGAGGGATCCCCCTCAGCGCGCCGCCATCTGCGGCGTGGCGATCGACTCCATTGCGTTGGTCATCTCCATCCCGATGTCGGCGCCGACGTTCATCTCGGCCGGGGTCCGGTCCTCGAGTCGGCTCGATTTGCGGTCGAAGCGGATCACCATCAGGCCGCCGGCCTCAATGTCCACGACCGGGTCCACCGGGTGCGCCGATCGGATCGCCGTCGGCTCGGTTCGGATCGACCGATCGCGTTCCGCCAGCCGGGATTCGGGCGAATCCGAGGGCGCTCGCCAGGCCAGCCCCAGCGCGACCAGGATCGCCGCCGCCTGAGCCAGGCCGACCAGCGCCACCGCCGCGATCCATCGGCCAGGGGCCGGGCGTCGGGCGGGCATGACGATCGGCGTCGCTGGTGTGGTCGAGGTGGGGCGCGTCTCTCGAGCCGCAAGCCCCTCGGCGATGTTCGACCAGACGACGTTCCAGGCCGCGGGCGTCGGCTCGGTCGGGCGGGTCGCGTCCCAGAGGCGATCGAGGCGCTCGGCGCGCAGGGCCCACTCGGCGCACGCCTCGCAGCCGGCCAGATGCTCGGCCATCACGGCCGGGTCGTGGTCGGCCGACGGGACGGCCAGTTCGAGAATGACCTCATCGCATCGCATCGTTCGCCTTCCTGATCTCGATTTCCAGGACTCGCCCGGCATCCTTCGCCGATCTGCGGTGGGCCTGGCCCACCTTCCCTTTGTTCACGAGTTTGCCCATGCTGTCCAGGACGGGAGCCGGGAGTACGAGGCTCGCGCCGAGCCGTTTTCTCAACCGGGCCTGCCCTCTCGATGGACCAGAAGGTCTCAGCGGGTTTGTGGATCAGAGCATGTCGTTTAGCCGGTCCCAATCCAGGTCGGCCTGGAGCTTCTCGCGGGCGGAGTGAATTCGGCTCATCACGGTTCCCACGGGGATTTCCAGCGCCTCGGCAATTTCTTTATAGCTCAATCCCGATTCGGCGAACAGGACGAAGGTACTCCGGAGTGCGGGGGTCAGTCGGTCGAGGGCGCGGTCGAGGGCCTTTCGGAGGTCCTCGCGTTGCAATCCGTGGGCCGGGTCGTCCCCGTCGGCTGGCTCGGGGATATCGGCCGATGCGCCGGTCCCGTCGCCGAGCTGGAGGGTCGCCCGGCGATTCCGGCGG
>DAIDJI010000454.1 GCA_027451455.1 Planctomycetales bacterium
GGACCTTCGGCGCCCCGGAGACCGTGCCTGCCGGCAGGCCGGCCCGGAGCGCATCAAAAGCCGTGCAATCGTCGCGGAGCTTCCCGGAGACATTCGAGGTAATGTGCATGACGTGCGAGTAGCGCTCAACCTTCATCACGTCGGAGAGCCGGACGCTCCCGTACTCGGCCACCCGGCCGACGTCGTTCCGTCCCAGGTCCACCAGCATGATGTGCTCGGCCCGTTCCTTGGGATCGGCCAGCAGTTCCTCGGCGAGGGCCCGATCTTCCTCCTCGCCCCGGCCGCGGGGTCGGGTACCGGCAAGCGGGCGAATGGTGACAATCCCCTCCTCGACCCGGACCAGGATCTCCGGCGAGCTGCCGATCAGCGAGAAGTCGCCAAACGGCAGATAAAAGAGAAACGGGCTCGGATTCACCACTCGGAGGACCCGGTAGATATCAAACGGATCAGCACTGGTCTCGACCTGGAACCGCTGGCTCGGCACAACCTGGAAGATATCACCAGCCTTGATGTATTCCTGGCAGTGCCTCACGATCGCCTCGTACCGCTCGCGACTCAGGTTCGACCGATATTCGAGCGTGACCGGGGTCTCGGTGGCGATATCGCGGACAGCGAGTTCGGCGTCAGGGGTCGCGAGATGGTCAACCAGTTCATCGACCCGCCGACAGGCGTCTTCGTAGGCCGATTTCGGATCGGCTCCGAGGCCGACATGTGCCTGAGCAACGACCAGAATTGTCTTTCGAATGTGGTCGAAGAGGACCATTCGGTCATAGAAGGCGAACGAGAGGTCGGGCAGGTTCCGGTCGTCCGGCGGGGCATCGGGCAGGTTTTCCGTGTATCGGACGGCGTCGTAAGCGGCGAAGCCGACGGCTCCCCCGGCGAAACGGGGAAGTCCTGGCATCGGCGCGGCCCGGTATCGCCCCATCCGAGACTCAAGCTCGGCAAAGGGATCGGCGCATGAGAACCGTTGGGCCTCGTCCTCGCGGCCGGTCTCGATGATCGAGACCTCCGTGCCCCGGGCCTCGAACCGAAGGAACGGTTGGGTGCCGAGGAAGCTGAACCGACCGACCTTTTCGCCGCCGATCACGCTTTCAAAGAGGAAGGAAGGGGCCGTACGGGCGATTCGTCGGAAAGCGGAGACGGGCGTGAGACCATCGCCCGTGAGCTGTCGGTAGACGGGGACACACGAGACCGAGGGTCCAAGGTGGCGGGCAAACTCCTCGAACGAAGGGCGATAGCGGCTCATCGGAAGGGGGTCTCGTGCGGTCGTTGGCTGGCGTCGACGTTGCCTGAACAATAACCGCCGCCCGTCGGGACGACAAGGGCCGCCGCGGCGGAAACCGCGCTGTTCCTTGCCTTTTCGGCGGATACCCCCATGCACCGGTCCTGTGGAGCGGGGGCCGATCTTGGTTGCTTGACACCCCCGCCCCGAGAATTAGAATACGAGGTAGCTATCGCTCCATCGCGATCGGACGGCGATATCCCCGGGCGGCCGGCTCGTCGTCCCCTGCCCTCCCGATTCAACTCGGTCGGGAGGTGCGGCGGACGTCCTGGGTGTCGTGCCGCCTAGGGCGTGGATCGGGCCGGCGGAGTCGCTCCATGCAATGCCAGAAATGCGCCAAGCCCGCCACCTTCCACATCACCGACATCATCGAGAAGGGGAAACACCGCGAATACCACTTCTGCGATGAGCACGCCCGGCAGCACCTCGCCCCGCCTGAAGAGGCGCTTGAGGCGCCGAGCATGAGCGAGATCGCCAAGAAATTGGTGAGCCAGCCAGCCTCGCTTCGCGAGCCTTCGCCCGCCGACAAGCAGGTCTGTCCGGTCTGTCAGATCACCTTCCTGGAATTTCGAAACTCGGGCCGGCTCGGCTGCCCGTATGATTACGAGGTCTTTCGAGAGGAGTTGATGCCGCTGCTGGAGAACATTCACGGCGAGACGCGTCACTCGGGAAAGGTCCCGAGGCGGGCGCCCCGGAACACGCAGCAGCAGACGACGCTTATTCAGCTCCGCAACGAGTTGAAGCGCGCGGTGGCCGCCGAGGATTACGAGGCGGCGGCGCGGCTGAGAGACCAGATCAAGACCATCGAGAAAGAGCAGGGACGATGACGACCGCGTCGTATCCCGGTCGAACCAGGCGATCCAGGCCGGACGACTGGTCGCCGCTATCTGGGTGGTCGTGCCCATGAGGTGTCAGCGTTGCCACAAGGAGGCTTCCATCCACCTCACCGAGCGGGTCAAGGGACAGCGGCGCGAGCTGCACCTCTGCCCAGGGTGCGCCAAGAAGGCCGGATTGACCTTGCCCGACTCGCCGCCCGACCTGGCGCTTGATTCCGTCGTGCAGACACTGATCGTGGCCCACGTCGGCGAACTGGTCGGCGAGCTTGC
This sequence comes from Planctomycetales bacterium, assembly GCA_027451455.1. Lineage (GTDB taxonomy): Bacteria > Planctomycetota > Planctomycetia > Isosphaerales > Isosphaeraceae > JAKAUH01. Next base: position 2,389 of record DAIDJI010000454.1, read on the forward strand.
TGAGCGGACCTGTCCGGACTGCGGTCTGAAATTCATGGAATTCCGGGCCGGTGGCCGACTTGGATGCCCTCGCGACTACCGGGTTTTTGCCGCAGGGCTGCTTCCCTTGATCCAGCGTTATCACGGGGCGACCCGCCACGTCGGCAAGACGGCCCGTCCGGCCGACCGGGCCGAGGAGCGGCTCCGGCTCCGCACCCGGCTTCGCGAGGCGATCGCTCGCGAAGACTACGAAGAGGCCGCGCGGCTGCGTGACCAGCTCCGCCCCGAGGAAATCCAGGCATGACTCTCGACGACCTCACCAAATCATCCGGCGAGTGGCTGCGTGGCACCGGCCCCGAGAGCGACATCGTGATGTGCTCTCGCATCCGGCTCGCCCGCAATCTCGCCGATTTCCCCTTCACCAATCGCGCCAGCCGGAGCGAAAAGACGGAGATCGAGGCCAACTTCCGCGCGGCGATCGCCCACGCCCACCTCGAGCTCTCGTACCTGGATGTCAACGGGCTGGGCACGCTCGACCGCCAGTTCCTGGTCGAGCGACAGATCGTCTCTCGCGAGCTCGCCAACAGCGACGGTCCAAGAGGCGTCGCCATTAGCTCGCAGGAAAACGTCGCCATCATGGTCAACGAGGAGGACCACCTCCGCGTCCAGTACATGCTCTCCGGCTTCCGCCTGCCCGAGGTCTGGGAGTCCATCAACCACCTTGACGACCAGCTCGAAGAGCAACTGGCCTACGCCTTCAGCTCGGAGCTCGGCTACCTGACCGCTTGCCCGACCAACGTCGGCACAGGAATCCGGGTCGGCGTGATGCTCCACCTGCCGGGACTGGTCCAGACCAAGCAGATCGACAAGGTCTTCCGCGCCCTTCAGAAGATCAACCTGGCCGTGCGCGGGCTCTACGGCGAGGGGAGCCAGGCCTCCGGCGACTTCTACCAGATCTCCAACCAGCAAACCCTCGGCAAGTCGGAGCCGGAGCTCATCAAAATCCTCACTGACGTCGTCCCCCAGGTTCTGCAATACGAGCGGAATGCCCGCCAGACTCTCCTCACCGAACGACGGCAGCACCTGCACGACCAGGTGAGCCGGGCCTACGGCGTTTTGAAGACAGCCCAGACGATCTCCAGCGAAGAAACTATGCTTCTGCTGTCCAGCGTGCGCATGGGAATCAACCTGGGGCTGATCGATGACCTCTCGATTGCAACGGTGAACGAGCTCTTCATTCAGACCCAGCCAGCTTTCTTGCAAAAGCTCCGGGGCTCGGAATTAGGCGTCGAGGAGCGGAACGTCGAGCGGGCCTCCTACCTCCGGCGACGCCTCTCCAACGGCCGACAGCCGCCACCCACTGACCTGACCCGGCGCGGGCCGATCGGCGATGCCTGATCCCGCCGAACATCCGGCCCCAACGCGCTGCCCGGAGACCGAGACGTGTCCCAGTTCAGCTTTGAGATCGACCCACTGAAGGTTCTGGGCGTTCCGGCCGACGCCTCTCTGGAACAGATCCGAGAGGCCTACCGGGCCAAGGCCAAGGTTTACCACCCCGACAAGGGGGGCGAGGATTGGGCCTTCCGAATCCTGAGTCAATCGTATGAGCTCCTCTGCTCGGCCCGGGTCGTCCGGGCGGCCCACTTCGAGAGCCGCTCCGATCGCACCGTTCCGACCGCCACGTCAGGCTCGGCTCGTCGCCGCCCGGAGCCGAGTGCCGAGACCGTCCACGCCGGACTTCACGACAAGGACATCGACCCTGCGCACCTGGTAGCGATCGAGCACCTTTGCGTTCGCTACCAGTGGGGCATGGTGTCCCAAAACTTGCCGGTCTCAAGCAGCGCCCTCGGATCGTCCGAGAGTGATTCCAGGTTCATTGCCGATGGCCGCCAGGCGGTTCCGCGCGGTCGAACTGCCAGGCACGCGGGATAAAAAGATCGCGTGACCATTGACGGACACCCATTCCCCGGCGGCGAAGTGCCTGGTGCAGCCCCTGCATGGCTTTCAAGGACCGATCGAAACCGGAATAACTCAACCAGCCGGCAAAACGTCCGTCGTCGATCTGCGCTCGTGAATTGATTGCCCGGGTGCCAATGATCGTCGCGTCGAAGATCTCGCTCAGAACGGTCAGGATTTCCTCAGAGCCCGTAATGCCGGCGTTCGACGCGTTCCCGGCGATGTCGGGCCAGCTCAGGTTCAAGCTGCAACTCAGAAACCTCTGCTCCCCGTTGAGCGCGAGAGGCAATTCGGCCTTCGTGGCGGTGGCATGGGTGTCGTTCGGCTCGATCTCAAGGACGTTGCCGAACTCGGAGACGCGGAACGGAATCGGCGAGGGAGCGATGCCATTTGCGTCTTGGGCGAAGACGCCGAACTTCTCCGTCGGTGTGGCCGGGAGTTTGATTTTCTGCGTGAAGTCGCCGGCCGGATCACCGAGGAAACGCACTCCATCGTCACTTTCATGTCGAGGGATCGGGATGTTTGAGGATGGCAGCGGGAACGTAGCGGGCGAAGTCTCGATAAGCGACGGTGAAACTATCATCGTTCGGCGCGACATGGACATCGTTCGCCAACTCGGTATCGCGCAGCAGCTCAACGAGGTTGAGGTCCGTCGCCGCTTCAACGACGGGCAATTCGCACAAGGCCAACAGCCGATCGCCGACGACGACTTGCTCCGCCAAC
>DAIDJI010000455.1 GCA_027451455.1 Planctomycetales bacterium
CGACCAGCATGTTGTCGGCGAAGTTGAAAATGGCGCAGTCGAAGCCGATCGGGTCGATGTGAAAATGCACGAAGTCGCGGACGTGGCCGAAGACCAGCCGATCGTAGCAATTCCCGAGGGCTCCGGCCATGATCAGTCCGAGCGCGATGGTCAGCGTTCGGCTGGCGGCCGCTCCCAGAAAGAACAGCCAGTAGCAGATGATGAGCGCGGCGACGACCGAGAGCGCGGCGAAGATCAGACTACTGAAAGGCAACCGAGCCCCGAGGCCCCAGAGTGCCCCCGTGTTCTGGCTTGTCTGAATCTCGAGGACGCTGGGGATAACCGGGACAATGCGCCCCTCCTCAGGCGGGCCGATTCGAGCGAAGACCGACGACTTCGTCGCCAGGTCGAACGAGAGCCCGCCGAAGGCAATCGCTGCAAAGAGGAACAGCCGTCCCGGGACCAATGCCGCGCGTTGAATCATTCGCCCCCCTCCAGCATCCTGGCGCATCGGATGCAATGCCGGGCGTACGGGATCGCCTGGAGCCTCGGTCGGGCGATCGAGGTGCCGCATTCCGCGCACTGGCCGTACGTGCCCCGCTCCATCCGCTCTAACGCCTCATGGATCAACTCCAGGGTCAACTGCTCGTTCTCGATCAGGCCGAGCGTGAACTCCTGGTCATAATTCTCTGTCCCCAGGTCCGCCATGTGCAATGGCATCGTGGAGTGACTGCCACCGCCCCCGGCGGCGCCCGACTCCCGGCGCAGGGCCTCGTCGGTCATCCGGTCGAGGTCTCCGCAGAGCCGGGCGCGAAGACTCATGAGGATACGGCGATAGTTCGCCAGATCCTGTGTTTTCAGAGCGTTTCCCATCTGACCGAACCTCTCCGATCCGGCTGGCTCCAGGTGAACCGCGGGCGGGGGGGCCAGAGAATCCTAGACCCTCGTCCCGTCGGGGTCAATCCGAAGACTTTCGCTCCCAGGACGAGCCCGGATCGGTGCGGGATCGCCCTGGGGCCTTCTCCTCGAACTCGCTGGAATCCAGCGTACAACGATCGATGGCCGCTCGGCCAGTCCCAGGCCGCGCTGACGCCCCGGATTGAGGGTCGGGCCTGCTCTCACGCTGTCATGTGCGGCGGGCGACCGGAATTCCAACGCCCGCCCGGATGGGTTAGCATGGCGGTCCTGGGTCGGTGGTCGACCCGCGATCCCATCCCGCGCGAGGTCTTCACTTTTGGACGCCACGACGACCGGAACAGCCAGGACCATCTTCATCACCGGAGCGACCGGGCTCGTCGGCGGTCATGCCGCCGAGGAGGCCGTCCGACTCGGCCACCGCGTCCGGGCCCTGGTCCGGCCGAGCAGCGAGACCCGATGGCTCGACCAGTGGGGCGTCGAGAAGGTCGTCGGCGACCTGGAAGATGTCGAGGCCCTCCGCCGGGGCGCTGAGGGCGCCGACTGGATCTTCAACTGTGCCGCCAAGGTCGGCGACTGGGGGACTCTCGCCGAGTTTCGCCGGCTGAACGTCGATGCGCTTCGGCTCCTGCTCGACGCCGCCTCAGAGGCGAAGGTCGGCCGATTCGTCCACGTGAGTTCGCTGGGGGTCTACGAAGGTCGCGACCACTTCGGGACCGACGAAACGACCCCGCCGGCGGCCAACTCGCTCGACGCCTACACCCGGTCGAAGACCGAGGCCGAGGCGCTCGTGCTGGAGTACCACCGGACCCGAGGACTCCCGGCGGCGGTCGTCCGGCCGGGTTTCATCTACGGCGAGCGCGATCGGACCGTCCTGCCCAAGCTGCTGATGAATCTAAGGCGTGGAACGTTCGCCTTCTTCGGCTCGGGCGAACAGCGGCTGAACTGCATCTACGTGAAGAACCTGGTCCATGCGATCTTCCTCGCGGCCGAGTCGCCCGGGGCGGTCGGCGAGGTCTTCAACGTGACTGACGGCGAGCCGGTCACGAAGCGGATGTTCGTCGGCCGGGTCGCCGAGCTGGCCGGGATCCCGGTCCCGACCCGATCGATCCCGCTCCCGGTCGCCCGGACGCTCGCGACGGTCGTGGAGGGCACGGCGAAGCTCCTCGGCTCGAAGAAGCCGCCGATCATCAACAAGGCCCGATTCAAGTTTCTTGGCCTGAACCTGGATTACTCGATTGAGAAGGCCCGCCGCGTGCTGGGATATCGACCGCCTTACTCGTTCGCCGAGGGGATGGAGCGGGCGATGGTTGAACACCGGCCCGCCGGATCCCGGGAGCCGGCGTCGACCTCGCCGTAAAATGCAGGAACGAGAAAAAACCCCGAAGTCCACCAGGAGCCAGTCACCATGTCCCAGGCCCAGGGAAAGCGCGTCGCCGTTCTTGTCGAGAAGATGTACGAGGACCTTGAACTCTGGTATCCCGTCCTCCGGCTCCGCGAGGCCGGATGCGACGTGAAGATCGTCGGTCCGAAGGCCGGCGAGACGTATCCGTCGAAGCACGGATACCCGGCGAAGGCGGACGTCGCCGCGACCGAGGTGAAGGCGGGCGACTTCGACGCGGTGATTGTCCCGGGCGGCTACTCGCCCGACCACATGCGGCGGCATCCGGCGATGGTCGACCTGGTCACCCAGGCGGCCCGGATGGGGAAGGTGGTCGCGGCGATCTGCCACGGTCCCTGGATGCTCTGCTCGGCGAAGTGCCTGAAGGGCCGGAAGGTGACCGGCTTCTTCGCGATCCGCGACGACGTCGAGAACGCCGGTGGTCTCTGGCAGGACGCCGCCTGCGTCCGAGACGGCAACCTCGTCACCAGCCGGACGCCCGACGACCTTCCCGCCTTCATGGAAGGCATCCTCGCCGCGATGGCCGAGGGCGCCTCGAAGTAATCCGATCCGATCGAGTCGGCCTGGGGGCGAGACGGTGGAATCCGCTCGCCCCCGACCGTCCCCGGATCAGATGAACTCGTTGATGAGGTTCTCGAGCATCTCCTGCCGGCCGCTGGCGTTCCGGGCGGCGTCGCCCTTGGGCAGGATGTACGATTCGAGTTCGCGGAAGCCGGCCTTCCCCTCCTCGACGCGGCGGCCCAGCTCGCAATCCCAGCTCCGATAGCGCTCCTTGACGAAAGCCGCGAGCCGGCCGTCCGCAATGATCGCGCGGGCCGTCTTCAGACCGCGGGCGAAGGCGTCCATCCCGCCGATGTGGGCGTGGAACAGGTCGATCGGCTCGAAGCTCTCTCGGCGCACCTTGGCGTCGAAGTTGACGCCGCCGGTGGTGAACCCGCCCATCTGGAGGATGCAGTACATGCACTGCGTCGTCAGATAGATGCTGGTCGGGAACTGATCGGTGTCCCAGCCGAGCAGGTAATCGCCGGTATTGGCGTCGATCGACCCGAGCGCTCCCGAGCCGATGGCGACTTCCAGCTCGTGCATCATCTCGTGACCGGCGAGTGTCGCGTGGTTGGTCTCGAGATTGAGCTTGAAGTGAGGGAGCAGGTCATAGGTTCGGAGGAAGTTGAGGCAGGCGGCGGCGTCGGAGTCGTACTGGTGCTTGGTCGGCTCCTTGGGCTTGGGCTCGATGTAGAACGTTCCCTGGAAGCCGATCTGCTTCTTGTAATCGACGGCCATCTGAAGGAAGCGTCCGAGGTGGTCGATCTCGCGCTTCATATCGGTGTTCAGGAGGGTGGAGTAGCCTTCGCGTCCCCCCCAGAAGGTGTAGCCGGTGCCGCCGAGTTCGTGGGTCACTTCCATCGCCTTCTTGACCTGTGCGGCGGCAAAGGCGAAGACGTCGAAATTGGGGCTGGTGGCCGCGCCGTGCATGTAGCGGGGGTTGGTGAAGAGGTTCGCCGTTCCCCAGAGGAGCTTGATCCCGGTCCGGGCCTGCTCGTCCTTCAGAACCTTGACGACCTCGTCGAGATTGGCGTGGCTCTCCTTGAGGTTCCGGCCCTCGGGAGCGACGTCGCGGTCGTGGAACGCGTAATACGGGGCGCCCAGCTTCTCGATGAACTCGAAGGCGGCCTTCGCCCTGCGCTGGGCGTTGGCGACGGTCGGACTGCCGTCGTCCCAGGGGCGAATGGCGGTCCCGACTCCGAACGGGTCGGAGAGGGTATTACAGAAGGTGTGCCAGTAGACGACCGAGAACCGCAGATGCTCCTTCATCGTCTTCCCGTCGATCACCTCGTCGGGATTGTAATACTTGAACTCCAGCGGATTCCGAGACTTGGGACCGCCAAAGACAATTTTCGGGACGTCTGGGAAGAACTCGGACATCGATGCGACCTGACCTCTCTTCTCTTTGCGCATCCGGCGATGGCAATCGATACCGCCACAAGCGCCTTAATTTAAAGAAGACAGGCCAGACGGGGCAAGCCCCCGGTCTCTCAATCGGGGAGGGTGATTCGGTCAATCTGGCGCTCTTGCCGAAGGAGCGACTGGGCGGTATCTTCTTAAGAACAACAGTGATGGACGGATCGAAAATCGAATCCGAGCTTCGGGCGGCTAACTCAGCGGTTAGAGTGCCATCCTCACACGGTGGAAGTCGCTGGTTCGAATCCAGCGCCGCCCATAAAATGGAGCCCCGCCGCGGAAATCTCCGCAGCGGGGCTTTTTCATGCTCCCGCAATGGGTCCACGGTCAAACCGAGCGTGGGAAAGCCGCGTCCTCGCCGGGATTTGCGGCCCATCGGGATTTCCCGGGACGCCAAAAGCGAAAGGGCCCGGCGGGGAGGATCGCATCCCCGCCAGGCCCTCTGCTCGACTGCCGAACGTCCGGCGATCAGTCGCCGTCGGCCACTCCCGCGAGCGCGGGTTCCATCGCCTCGACCCGGATCGGGAGCCGAGAGACCGTCGCGGGATAAGAAGGCGACTCGACCGGCTCGGGCCGGGGACGGCGGCGGAGCATCGCCGCGACCATCCCTCCGACCGCATCGGTCGGCAGGAACGACGAACATCCCACCAGCATGATCAGCCCAAACGTCCACATCCCCAGGCAGAGCCCGATCCCCAGGTGCATCACGACCCCGCCCACCAGCACGATCGGCTTCCACCTCGGCCGCCAGATCAGGGAGACGAAGCTGATCTCCCAGACGA
>DAIDJI010000456.1 GCA_027451455.1 Planctomycetales bacterium
ATGTCGACCGTCCCACCCCCCGAAAGATCCACGCCACTCGTGGTCGAGATCGGATTCGATAACACGCCCGGAATATCCAGCGTGTCGTTCGGCCCAACCGCGATCGGCGTCGTCGGATCCAGCAGCGTCGTCACCAGGTTGTACGTCGACGTCCCCGGCGTCGCAAAACTCGCCGTGATCCCCGCCGTGAGCGAGAGCGTGTTCCCCGCCAGCGTGTAGCCCGGCCCGTTAAGCGTGATCGAGTTGATCGTCAGGCCCGTGAGATCATTGGTCGACGTCCCCGAAAGCGTCGACGGAAAGACCAGGTCATCACCATTCGTCGGCTGCCCGTTCGACCAGTTGGCCGGGTTGCTCCAGACACCGTTATTCGGACCCTGCCAGACATCCGTGACCCCCGCCGTCAGCGCAATCCGCTCCTCCAGCCCCTCCATCACAGGCCGATGCCCTCGACGCGCCGCCAATCCCCGACGCCTCGTTCCACGCCCCGACCGCTCGCCCCAGATCTTCCCCAGCATCGATCCACCCTCCCAGATTCCACTCGGGCCCGTCCCCGTCCGTTGATCGGGCATGGTCGCACCATTGTGTGCGTGTTGCGTCCGGAAGTCCACCGGCGATCGTCGACGAACCGAGATGTGGGCGCAGGATGAGCGAGCGAGGTCGCACGGTGGATGCGGCTCTCCGGCGAGGCGAAGAGAATCCGAAAACCAGTCTACCCGCGCGATCGGGTCGAGGTCGGGAGCCAAAGGGGTTCCCTCGCGGGCGAGGTTCGATCTGCGACGGACGGGGCGGATCGTCGGGTCGTAGAGGAGGTTCATCGGCGACGCCCGCTTGCAATGGCGCTGAGAAATGTTTAACACAGAACGGGGAAGCGACACCGATCAGGCGCGGGAAGGCGGGGAATCTGGCGATGAATAAGCGACCGCTGGCGCTCGGGATGATCGGGATGGTGGTGATGGCGGGGTCGGTTCGGGTGATGGGCGCGGATCCGTCGCGTGAAGCGGGGGCGATCCTCGCGAGCCGATGCGTCTCGTGCCACGGTCCGGAGAAGAAGAAGGGCGGGCTCGACCTGAGTCGTCGGGAATCGGCGATGGCCGGCGGCGAGACGGGCGCGGCGATCGTTCCGGGTCGGCCGGCGGAGAGTCTGCTGGTCGAGCGTGTCATGGCGGGCGAGATGCCGCCTCAGGGCGAGCTTTCGAAGGAAGAGGTCGCCACGATCCGCGTCTGGGTCGAGGCGGGCGCCTCGTACCCAGAAGCCACGATCGCACCGAGGCGAGCCGGGGCCGACTGGTGGTCGCTTCGACCGATCCGTCACGAGGCGCCGCCGGCGCTCCGGGGATTCGTTACCGGATGGGCCAGAAACCCGATCGATGCGTACGTCGGCGAGAAGCTGGCCGGGGCAGGGCTTCGGCCGGCTCCCGAGGCCGACCGCCGGGCCCTGATCCGCCGGCTCTCGTTCGACCTGATCGGCCTCCCGCCGACACCCGGCGCGGTCGAGGCCTTCGTCGACGATCGCGACCCGATGGCCTATGAGCGGCTCGTCGACCGCCTGCTCGCCTCGCCGCATTACGGCGAACGATGGGGCCGGCACTGGCTCGACGTCGTCCGCTTTGGCGAGAGCGAGGGCTACGAGACCAACATGCCAAGGTTCAACGCCTGGCCCTACCGCGACGCCGTCATCCGCGCCTTCAATCGAGATACGCCCTTCCCGAGGTTCGTCCGCGAGCAGATCGCCGGCGACGCGATCGAGGGCCCCGAGGCCGACTGGCTGACCCGGGCCTCGACCGGCTTCCTCGTCGGCGGAACGCACGACATCGTCGGCAATCAAACGGAGCAGGGGATGCGGCAGCAGCGGGCCGACGATCTCGACGACATGATCACGGCCGTCGGCACGACATTCCTCGGCCTGACGATCCAGTGCGCCCGGTGCCACGATCACAAGTTCGACCCGATCACCCAGCGCGACTATTACGGGCTCCAGGCCCTGCTCGCGGGTGTGCGCCACGGCGAGCAAGCGGTCGAGGCGCCTGGCGGCGAGGAACGCCGACGCGAGGCGTCCGCGGTCGCCGCCGAGATCGCGGCCATCGACCGCAAGCTCGACGAGAGCGAGCCAACCGCCGATCCGACGTCAGACCAGCCGAGGCGGCCGTTGGTCGACTCGAGGCGGAATGTCGACCGCTTCTCGCCGATCCGTGCCCGGGCGATCCGGTTCACGATCCTGGCGACGAACAACAACATCGAGCCCTGCATCGACGAACTGGAGGTCTTCACGAAAGGCCCGGACGGTTCCGCTCGCAACGTGGCCCTGTCGACGGCGGGCGGGAAGGCGTCGGCGTCGTCGGAGTATCCGAATAGTCCCATCCACAGGATCGTACACCTGAATGACGGTCGGTACGGCAACAGCCGGAGCTGGATCTCTCGGTCGCCGGGGCGGGGTGTTGTGACGATCACCTGGCCCGAGCCGGCGACGATCGACCGGGTCGTCTGGGGCCGCGACCGCGAGGGGACCTTCCGCGACCGCCTGGCGACCCACTACCTCATCGAGGCGGCGGTCGAGCCGGGCGGATGGCGGGTCGTGGCGACCTCGGGCGATCGGGCGAGTTATGTCGAGAGTGCAGCGAACCTCGCCGAAGGCTCGCCCGAGCGCGCGGAATGGATGAAGCGTCGCGAGGAGCTGCGTGTCCGGCTGACGAGCCTTGGCGGGACGGTCAAGGTGTTCGCCGGAACGTTCAGCCGGCCCGGCCCGACGCACCTGCTCGTCCGCGGCGACCCCATGCGCCCGGGTGCTGAGGTCGTCCCGTCGGGCGTGGCGAGCGTCCGGCCGAAACTGGTGCTCAACGCCTCAGCGCTCGAGTCCACCCGGCGCGAGTCGCTGGCGCGCTGGATCGCCGATCCCGAGAACCCGCTCCCGGCTCGCGTGATGGTCAACCGGCTCTGGCACTATCACTTCGGCCGGGGGATCGTCGCAACGCCCGGCGACTTCGGCTACAACGGCGCCCCGCCCTCGCACCCCGAGTTGCTCGACTGGCTCGCTCATGCTTATATCCAGAATGGATGGCATTTGAAGCCGCTCCAACGGATGATCGTGCTCTCCTCGACGTACCGGCAATCGGGCCGGCTCGACGCGAAGGGAGAGGCGGTCGACCGCGAGGATCGGCTGCTCTGGCGGGTCGCGCCGAGGCGGCTGGAGGCCGAATCGATCCGCGACGCGATCCTCGCGACGAGCGGCCGGCTCGACCCTCGGATGGGAGGCCCAGGATACAACATCTGGGAGAAGAACTCGAACTACGTCGCGGTCTACAGGCCGAGGGACGAGCTCGGCCCCGACGCCTTCCGCCGGATGGTCTACCAGTTCAAGCCGAGGAGCCAGCAGGACCCGACCTTCGGCGCCTTCGACTGCCCCGATGCCGCGCTCGTCGCCCCGAGGCGGAACGTCTCGACCACGGCCTTGCAGGCACTCAACCTGCTCAACAGTAACTTCGTGATCCGCCAGTCCGAATCGTTCGCCGACCGCCTGCGAGCGGAGGCGGGTTCCGACCCGTCGGCCCAGGCCGACCTTGGGATCCGCCTCGCCTTTGGCCGCCCACCCGCGGCCGAGGAGCGCCAGGCCGCCGCCCGGCTGATTGCTTCGTACGGAACGCCAGCGTTCTGCCGGGCCCTGTATAATGCGAATGAGTTCGTGTATGTCCCTTGACCCGAGAGGGAGGGCGCTCATGGAGACCGAGGCGATGGGCGTGGTGATGGTGAACGCCTTGATCGAGAACAACCGCGACCTCATCGCCGCGGAGGAAGGGCGGCTGGCACCCGATCAGGTCCGCCGGATCGAGGTCGGCGATGCGAGAGTGGACACCGGAGCGACCCTCATCGGACTTCCGCTCCGGATGATCGAACAGCTCGGCCTGAAACGGCTCCGGACCGTCGAGGCCAAGACCACCGCCGGGCTTCGGTCATTCGGGCTCTACGAGCCGGTCAGGCTGACCATTCAGGGGCGGGATTGTGAGGTCCGTGTCTCCGAGGTCGCTGACAACTGCCCGGTGCTGATCGGCTACATCCCGCTCGAACAGCTCGACTTTGTTGTCAACCCCCGAACGCAATGCCTCATCGGCAATCCGGATCATGGTGGCGAATTCATGATCGATATGTTGTGATTCAAGGGGCCGGAAGAGAGTGAGCCGATCATGGAGACCGCGACGATGGGTAACATTCTCGTTTCGGCGAAGATCGAGAATGTCATCGATCTGTACGCGGCGAGCACGGGTCAGCTTCCCGACGACCAGGTCCGTCGGATCGAGGTCGCCGACGCCCTCGTCGACACCGGCGCGAGCCATCTCGGCATGCCTGGGCCGATGATCGAACGGCTGGGTCTCTCGCAGATTTCCAGGGGCCGCGCGAGGACGACCGCCGGCTCCCGCGAGTTCGGGATTTACGGCCCGGTCCGGCTGACCGTCCAGGGGCGATCGTGCTCGATCGACGTCGCCGAGGTCGCCGGAGATTGCCCCGTGCTGATCGGGTATGTCCCTCTGGAGCTTCTCGACTTTGTCGTGAATCCGAAAGAGCAGACGCTGATTGGTAATCCAGAGCACGGCGGCGAGTTCATGATCGATATGTTTTAACGCGCTTTGATTCCCTCCCGGGAGCCCGCTTCATGAGCCTTCGACTGACCTCGGGCGTCGTCCTGCTGGCCGCGGTGATCGCCATCCCGGCTCGGGGGCAATCCGAAGCCCAGACAATCGCTGTCCCCGAGACGATCCGGGCCGAGGGCGGCGGCGTGGCGGTCCTGCATGGGCACGACTGGCAGGCGGGGCCGGCGGTGCTGCTGCGCTCGGCGTCGGCGGCGGTCTCCTCGGCGGCATGTTACTTGCTGACGCCTTCGAGGATCATCAGGAGAACGAGGCGTACGATCAAGGCTACGACGACGGCATGGGTGGTGGCGATTTCGGCGGTGGTGATTTCTAGGCCTCAGTGGTGTGGACGAACGTGGAAGACCGCCTTGGCTGTGGGAGGGCACCCG
>DAIDJI010000457.1 GCA_027451455.1 Planctomycetales bacterium
AATCACCCGGGTCTGGCTGCCGATCCGGTTCAAGATCCGATCGGCCGCCCGGAAGGGGTCATCCACCGGCCGCATGTAGGTCCGGCCCAGCAGGGTGAAGACAGCCACCGGCGTCCCGTCGCGGGCCGTCACCTCGGCGAGCTCGGGACCGGGCGAATCGGGCGGGAAATTCGCGGGCCGGATCACCTCGTCGCCCCGGTCAAAGATCTGAAAGATCTCGTCCTTCCGGTAGACGTGGTCGCCCATCGTCATCACGTCGACACCCGCCTCCGAAAGCTCGTCGAAACACTTGAGCGTCAGCCCCGAGCCGCCGGCGGCGTTCTCGGCGTTGCAGACGACCAGACCCAGGCTCCATCTCGGGATCAGCCGGGGCAGGGCCTGGCTGACGATCTTCCGCCCGGGGGCGCCGACCACGTCGCCGATGAACAGGACTTTCAGAGACTTCGGTTCGCTCATCGTAACGGCCGTCCGCCCGCCTCGGGCGCGGGGTTCGTGGGTGCGGGGCAGGGGATCAGGGCTTGTGATTTCATATTAAAGGATTCAAAATTCAAGATTTCCAATCAGGTTCGGATTGCCGATCGCACACCACAAAAAATCGACTTATTATATTACTTAAATTTTCGATCTTAAAGATTTCATCAAAAACGGAAAACGGAAGGGCATCTCACCGGGCGAACTCGACCGTGCGTGTTTCACGTAGGACGGTGACCTTCACCTCGCCGGGGTAGGTAAGCTGGCGCTGGATGGCCCGGGCGATATCGCGGCAGACCTTGGCGCTGGAGGCGTCGTCGAGCATCTGGCTGTCGACGATTACGCGGACCTCTCGGCCGGCCTGGATCGCGTAGGCTTGTTCAACGCCTGGGAAGCCCAGTGCGAGGCTCTCCAGTTCTTCCAGGCGGCGGACGTATTTCTCCAGGGTCTCGCGGCGGGCGCCGGGGCGGCTGGCACTGATGGCGTCGGCCGCGGCAACGAGGACGGTGTAAGGAGTCTCGACGCGGATGTCATCGTGGTGGCCGAGGGCGGCGTGGACGACCTCCTTCGACTCACCGTATCGACGAGTGAGTTCGCCGCCGACGACTGGGTGTCCGCCCTCCATCTCGTGGTCGGCTGCCTTGCCGATGTCGTGTAGCAGCCCGCACCGGCGTCCGAGCGTGCCGTCGAGGCCCAGTTCCTCGGCCATCAGACCGGTCAAAAACGCGACCTCCAGAGAGTGCCGCAGGACGTTCTGGGAGTAACTTGTGCGGAAGTGGAGCCGGCCGAGGTACTCAATCAGCTTGTCGTGCAGGTTGACGACGTTCGCTTCGTTGGCGGCCTGAAGGCCGAGGCGCCGGATGTGGTCGTCGAGCTCTTCCTGGGTCTCCTTGACGACCTCCTCGATCCGGGTCGGGTGGATGCGGCCGTCCTGGATCAGTCGCTCGAGTGCGACCTTCGCAATCTCGCGTCGGACGCTGTCGAAGCCCGTGACGATCACGACGCCGGGGGTGTCGTCGACGATCACATCGACGCCGGTCGCCTTCTCGAAGGCGCGGATATTCCGCCCTTCGCGGCCGATGATCCGACCTTTCATCTCGTCGTTGGGGATGTCGACCGTGCTGACGGTGACCTCGGCCGTGTGAGACGCGGCGTAGCGCTGGATCGCCATGGTGAGGATCTCGCGAGCGCGCTGCTGGGCGCCCTCGCGGGCCGCGGCCTGGTGGCGGAGGATCAGGGCGCCGACCTCGCCGCGAAGCTCGTCCTCGACTCTGCGCAACAGGAGGTCTCGAGCTTCGTCGTGTGAGAGGGTCGAGATCCGGCGGAGGACGTCGAGCTGATCGGCGAGGAGCTTTTGCAGGTCGGTCTCGCGGCGGCGGAGGGCCTCTTGCTGCTCGCCCAGCCGGCCGCGCTGGGCCTCCAGCTCATGCTCCTTGCGGTTGATCAGTTCGAGCTTCTCGTCGAGGAGGTCGGCCCGCTTTTCCAGCCGCTTTTCCTGGTCGCGAAGTTCTCGGCGAAGGGCATCGGCCTCGGCGTCGAGTTCGTCGCGACGGCGGAGTAGATCCTCCTTGGCGGCGAGTTCCGCGCGTCGGGCAATGGTTTCGGCCTCGCGGCGGGCGTCGGCCAGGATGGCCTCGGCGATGGAGCGCGCCGATCCGGCGCGATACCGGGCCACCAGGAAAGCGGCCACGACCCCGCCGACCGCACCGCCGATGAGCCCGAGGAATTCCGACACGCGAGCCCCGATCGTCTGCTGGCGCGGGCCCGGCCCATCGGGCGGGGCGCCGGCCATCGGCTGGACGCAGAGACATTCCCGGCGGGCGTCGTCGACGGGCGAGCATGGCTCACCGATCCCCGGCGCGGCCGTGCGACGGGGCCTCCCCAGTGTTTCCGATCGGGCGGTCTTAGGGCCATTGGGCCCTGGGTCCGGTTCCGGGTTGCGAGTCGTGCGGTGGCGGGTCGGGCGGTCACGGCGACCGGACCGACCGATCGCTCGCTCGGGCCGATGCGGGTCACGCACCGCCCGCGATCGCCGACGGGTCCGATTTCGCCACAGGGAAGCCACTGTCGAGGGGACGATCGGTGCCCGGAGGAATCCGGTCCGACGCGCCACCGCGCGAGGAGTCGTTCTCGCCGTTCCAGATCGATCGATTCGTCGGGGGAGCTAGTCGTATCGTCGGCGCCGGCCTTCGCCTCGCCCCGCGTCGCCCACCTCGACCGGCCGATCGGATCGGATCGGCCGCCGGGTGGGATCCCACGGTCGGGAAGTCCTGGCATCGTTCATTCAAGGTTCATCAAAACGGAGGTCGACTCCGCGCCGGGAATCCCCGCCGCGATGATCGGCCGCCGCTCGTTCGGGAGGCCCGTGCCGTCGCCGGCCGGTATCCTCTGTTCTAATCTATCAGAAGCGCCCGCCCGGTCAATCGCCCGGCGGCGGCCGACGATCGCGGTCACGGCCGCCAACGGTTACGATATGTCCGGCCGATCCCACTTTGAGGGCCGGCCGATCCCTTCGGTCGGAGTCGATCATGACAAGGCTGGAGATCACCTTGGAGATGGCCGACTGGATCACCTCGCAAGTCCAGTCGTTGCGTGAAGAAGACCCGGCGATCGCGGCCATCGGCGCTTTGCCCCTTTATCGCGATCCGAGGAGCGTGCTGGCAATCCGGCCGGATGGGACGCTCCTGGAATGGTCGGCCGATGGCCGGGGCACGGACGTCCGTCCGATTGTCGACCGATCCTCCGCGCTGCTGGCCCTGCTCGCCGGAGCAAGACGACACCCCAAATTCCGCCCGCTGCTGCCGGCCCCTGGGCCGGGTGATATCGCCTGCGACTGCCATCGAATCCCGCCGCAGGTCTCGGGGATGATCGGATGCTCGAAATGCGGCCACCTTGGCTGGCTCGACGAGGAGGGTCCGCGCTTCTTCCGGCCGACCGCCCGACAGGGTCCGAAGATGCCCGCCTTCGGGCTGGTCTTCATCGCGCTGGGAATCTTCAGCTTCATGGGGGCCATCGGATTCTTCGCAGAATTCTGGCGCGGGCCGATCTGGAACGCCCTCCTGCTGCTCGTGGTGGGTGTTCTTAGCCTGTACCTCGCCCCCCGAGGGATCGGACGCCGTCCGACCGGCGATCGTCCCGCTGCGCAGGGCCCAACGTTCGACCTCGACGATCCCGAAATCGCCGACCTCCCCTCGACCTCAACCACCCACCTCGGCGAGCAGGTCCGCCGCGCCCGCGAGCGCCGGAAAAGAGCAGGGGACTGGTGAGCTTTTGGATCCCGCGGAATCCCGTTGAGATCGGATCGAGTGCGTAGGCGCGGATTCGTGAATCTGTGCCAATGAGGCACCAGATTTGGAGATCCGGGGAGGCCCTTCTTGACAGAAGGGCATGCGCGGCCATACGTTCCATTCATCCGCAAACAGCGTTTCTGGCGATCCTACCGGATTCTCCCCCCAACACCTGGGTCACTGTTGACCTGACCCCCAGGGCACAGCCTCTCCAAAAATCGGAGTTCGACCATGAGGGACGCGAACCGTACCGGGACTACTCGACGTGAACTGTTCCAGAACACCGGCCGTATCGCGGCCGCATCCACCCTCGCCGGCATCGCGATACCATCGGTCCACGCGGCGGGAACCGATCTGATTCAGGTCGCCCTGGTCGGTTGCGGCGGACGCGGCACCGGAGCCGCCAACAACGCCCTGTCGACCACCAGCGGGCCCATCAAGCTCGTCGCCATGGCCGACCTCTTCGAGGAAAAACTCTGGAAGTGCTACAAGAACCTCCACGGTGACGAGAAGCTGCGATGCAATGTCGACGTCCCGATCGAGCGGCAGTTCGCCGGGTTCGACGCCTACAAACAGGCGATCGACTGCCTGAAGCCGGGTGATGTCGTCATCTTCGCCACACCGCCGGCCTTCCGCTGGGTCCACTTCACCTACGCCATCGAGAAGGGCCTGAACGTCTTCATGGAGAAGCCGTTGACCGTCGACGGCCCCACCTCCAAGCGGATGCTCGAACTCGGTGAGGCCGCGACCAAGAAGAAGCTGAAGGTCGGCGTCGGGCTAATGTCCCGCCACAGCCGGGCGATGCAGGAACTGGCCAAGCGAGTGCACGACGGCGAGCTCGGGGAGATCGTCCTCCAGCGCGGCTATCGGATGCACGGGCCAGTCGGCTACTTCGCCTCGCTGCCCACCCCCCGCGGGACCAAGGAGCTATTCTATCAGATCCAGCGGTTCCATAGCTTCCTCTGGGCGAGCGGCGGAAACTTCAGCGACTTCTACATCCACATCATCGACCACCTCGGCTGGATGAAAAACGCCTGGCCCGTGGAGGCTCAGGCGCTCGGGGGACGCCACTACCGCGAGAGCCCTGGAGGCCTTGAGTACATCGACCAGAACTTCGACACCTACTCCGTGGAATACACCTACGCCGACGGGACCAAAATGCTCTTCGACGGCCGGTGCATGCTGGGCTGCGAGAATATTTATTCGAGCTACCTTCACGGCACCAAGAGCTCGGCGA
>DAIDJI010000458.1 GCA_027451455.1 Planctomycetales bacterium
TACCCCGACCAGGTGGTATCCACGCCGGATGGTGGGGGACAGGCGCGTGCCCAGTAGCAGATGTTGCGGGCTACCTCTGTCACCCCTAGAGCGAGGACGACGATTGCGGCCTTGACTAGCGCTACCGCGGTTACCGCACTGACTCCGAGGAATCCCGCGAGAGCAACAATGGGCGCTGCCCCCGCGGTGACGTAAATGGCACCGGCCGCGGCCAGCGCGGCGATGGCGCCGGCTAACACTACGCAACCCCACTTGCATAGGGTGCATTTCCAGGAATCGCCCAGTTCGGCACGCAACAAGGACGCGGCACCTGGGTCTAGCATGCCCTCTAATGTGTAGCCGATGGTGGCCTGGGCATTGGCGGTCGGCAAGGTCGAGATGAAGAACTGGAATTCGTCGGAGATATCCGGAGCCTCGACCTGGATGATCCAGTTGCCGGCTTCCGGATTGACGATCACCAGATCCGTCAGGGAACCGTTCTCAAGCAGTACGACCTCGCCGACGGCATTGGGCTGGGTTGCCGTGTCGAGCACGGAGCCATCCGGCCTCGTGACGGTCACGGTCACGCCCTGGGGAACGACTCCCGCCGCATCGCGCAGCGAAGCGACCAGGAATGGCGCGCCACTCGGAACAGCGAATTGCAGCCCACCAGATGCCAGGGGACTGGTCTGCCCGAGGGCCCGCAGCAGAGGAGATTGAAAATCGCTCTGCGACTTACCGAGTTCGGGTGTGGGCGCGATGATGCAGGCCACGTAATCATTCGCGCCGGTGCCGATGACATGACCAAGAGTTGCCATTCGTTTCCTCCTCGAGTTAACAGTGGATTCAACCCCGCATCAGGAACCATTTGCGAAGGCGAAAGATATCCAGTGTTCGGACATCTGCCCTCCAGGTCGGCGAGCTGCGGTTGTGTAGGAATTCCTCGAAATTGGCTCGTTAATGAAGTCCTGTTCCTCGCCCGCCTCCCGAATACTAACCCGCTTCGCGTTGGCCGGCAGCCGGGGCCGTCGGCTCTGTCAATGACCTTGTTTGTTGTAAATGCCGTTGGCAGATAACGTGTGGTTCTTGCCGTTGTTTGTCTGAACCTTCGCCGACGGTCCGTTCACCTGGAAAAGCCGCTACTTCCGGCCTCCTTTCTTGTCCTCTCCCATGGAGTCGTAGCGGCCGTACCCCATTCCCGGGTAGCCTTTACCGGGAACCAAAGCACTCATCGATTGCCTTGCCATGAAAAAAGAGAGGTTTTGTGCCTCAATCCGAGGAGCTGAGACAAAGGCCTTCCTTCAGGCTGAGGGCAGACCGTGAGCGCCCACGGCAGGTTTCGCCCCGCCGAGAACAAACACTTGTTCTCCCGCTCCACCGAAATCCCCGGTGAGTTGCCTCTACCTTAATAAAATCCGTCGCGATGCCGACCGGACATAGAAAACAGATATTTCTCATCAGGCCGGAGCTGAGGCGATGCCGGAACCTGATGGCGATGAGACGCCGCCGTCTGCAAAGATCGAGGACGTGGATGACCTCCGAACCGTCCTCCGAGACTCCATTTGGATTAGGTCGGTGCACCGACTTCCCGCTCGGCTACACGGGCCAACGGGATAAATCATGCCAGAATCCAGTGCGAGGTCGGAGCGCACCATGCGGCCGCGGGGATCCGACGGGGCTGAGGAAGTCGACGTGATCAAAGACTGCTCGGATGGCCCTCGGTCTGGCGCAAAGGAACTCAGATTGTCTTATGACAGCACGATCCAGCACCGATCCGGCAAACCCGTTGGGCCTCGCGACGATTACCAGCACACCAGCACCCGCAGGCGAATTTAAGCTTGCAGAGGAGCCCACGATGTATCATAATCCCGCACTATGTCTCCGACGGCCCTTCGGCATAATCCCTCGTAGAGAGGCCGGGGCCATCGCGAGGCCAACGGAATAGCTTTAGGAATCGGATGTCGCCGGTCTCGACCCGCCGTAGTGGTCGGGCACCGCGCCTGGGGTGGCGTCATGTCGATGGAGCCGGATGATCAGGAGTTCATCGACCTGATCCGGCGCGTGCGGCTCGGCGAACCCGAGGCGGCGGGCCAGTTGATCCGCCAGTTCGAGCCGGAGATCCGCCGCAAGATACGGACCTGGATTCGCATGCGACATCCGGACTTGCGGTCGATCGTCGAGACGATGGACATCTATCAGTCGGTCCTGGCCAACTTCTTCGTCCGCGCAGCGTCCGGCCAGTTCGACCTGGATGACCCCGAGCGGGTGCTCGGCCTGCTGGTCGTCATGGCACGGAACAAACTTAATTCGCTCACGCGCGACCATCGCCGACAGCGCCGCGACCTCCGCCGGACCGAATCCCTGGGTGACGATGCTGGAGGTGACGGGGGCGATCCATCACCCAGTCGGATCGTCGCGGGTCGGGAACTGCTCGCGCTGGCGCTCAGCCGCCTCTCGGAGGAGGAGCGAAGGGTCGTCGACCTCAGGACGAGCGGTTCCTCATGGGATGCCGTCGCCACCGACCTCGGGGGCACGCCCGAGGGCCGGCGGAAGCAACTGGCTCGCGCCCTCAGTCGGGTCGCGCATGAGCTGGGTATCGACGACACCGACGGGCGGATCGACTGAATCGCTGGACGGCCTCGAACGGGCAAACAGGTTGCGCGTCCACTCTCCGCTACAGGCGATTTTTGAATTTTCCCTTTTGGTTTTCCGCTCGATTCGGAAAGGGAGAGCGGAAGTTCGGTTAACGTTAGATCGACGTCTTGCGTCCCGGCGCCCGCGGGGGTCCGGCGCGGACGAACCAGTTCGAAAAGAGCGTGTGATCGCGATTCCGGCGCCCTGACTGCGTCGAACCTCCTGAGCGCACCGCGATGCCCCCCGACGACCACATCCTCGATCCGTCCCAGGACGGGACCACCCAGGACCCGGACCTCGACCAGGCCCTCGCCGGGACGGCCGGCCTCGCCCAGGAAGATGCGATCGACCTGGCCTGCCGCGACATGGTTCGCCGGTGGGGACAGGGTCGCCGAGTCCCGGCTGAGGTGTACCTGGCCCGCCTTCCGACGATCGACCTCGATTGCGAGGCCGCCTTTGAGCTCATTTATAATGAATTCGCCCTCCGGCTCGAGGCGGGCGAGGCCCCCACGACGGAGGAGTTCCTCCTGCGGTTCCCCGGGCAGTCGGCCCGGCTGTGCCGCCAGGCCGAGCTCGACCGGCTGGTCGATCGGGCGGCCCTCACGACGACCCGGGCGGATCACTCCCTGCCGGGGCAGACGGCGCTCGACGCCGACCCCGGCCCGTTCGCGGGACGGCCGCCGGACGGCCTGGAGATCGAAGCCGAGGTCGGCCGCGGTGGAATGGGCGTTGTTTACCGCGCCCGCCAGGTCGCGCTGCGACGGCCCGTCGCCCTGAAGATGCTTCTGGCCTGCGGCCCCGACGCCGCCGAGGCCGTCGCCCGGCTCCGATCCGAGGCCGAGGCCATCGCCCGGCTCCACCACCCAAACGTCGTTCAGGTCCACGCCGTCGGCGAGCGCGGCGGACGTCCCTACCTGGTGATGGAGTACGTCGACGGCGGGAGCCTCGACGCCCGACTCGACGGGAGTCCCTGGCCGCCGCAAGAGGCGGCACGGCTGGTCGAGGCCCTGGCGCGCGGGATCGCCGAGGCCCACCGTCTGGGTGTCATCCATCGCGACCTGAAACCGGCCAACATCCTCCTCGCCGGAGACGGGACGCCGAAGATCGCCGACTTCGGCCTGGCCAAGCTCGTGGACAGCGACTCGGAGCTGACACGTACCGGGTCCCTGCTCGGCTCGCCAGCCTACATGGCGCCCGAGCAGGCCGCGGCGACAGGCCGGGCCATCGGCCCTGCGGCCGACATGCACGCCCTCGGCGTTATTCTCTACGAGCTTCTGACCGGTGGCCCGCCGTACCGCGGGGCCACGGTCGCGCAGACACTCGACCAGGTCAGGACGGCCGAGCCGGTCTCACCGTCGCGGCTGGTTCCCGGCCTCCCCCGCGACCTGGAGACGATCTGCCTGAAATGCCTCCGGAAGGAGCCGGGCAGCCGGTACACCACGGCCGATGAGCTGGCGGAAGACCTGCGCCGGTATCGGGACGGCGAGCCGATCCGGGCCCGCCCCACACCCGCCTGGCGTCGCGCCTGGAAGTGGGCCCGGCGTCATCAAACGATCGCCGCGCTGCTCCTGGGGCTGCTCCTCTCACTGGGCTCGGGCCTGGCCGGCGTCCTCTGGAAATGGCGAGAGGCCGCCGAGGCCAACCGGCGAGCGGTCGCCATGAGCCTGGAGGCTCGGCGCGTCTCTTCCCGCCTGGCGCTGGAGAAGGGGCTGGATCTCTCCGAGGCCGGCGACCCCGCCTCGGGGCTGCACTGGATGCTGCAAGCCCTGCGCGTCGAACCCGAGGAGGACCGGGCCATCAGTCGGGTCGTTCGCCGGAATATTGCGGCCTGGGCGCGGCAGGTCCACCGGCGTCGACGGATCCTCCAGCATCGCGAGGTGGTCACGGCCGTTGCTATCCGCCCTGACGGCTCTCGGTTCCTCACCGGCACCCGCGACGCCACCGTCTGGATCTGGGACGCAACCAGCGGACGACCGCTCGGGGAGCCACTTCGGGTCGACGGCTCCGTCCAGGCGCTGGCGTTCGACCCGGGCGGTCGCCGGTTCGCCGTCGGCCTGACTGGCGGGCGGATCGCGATCTACGATGTCGAGGCGAGACGGCCGCTTGCCGTACGATCCACCGATGTTGCCGACATCGGCGGGCTGGTCTTCGAGCCGGATGGGGGCGCGCTCTGGGCGAGCTCAACGGAGCTGGGCGGTCCCTGCCGCCGCCTCGATCCGGGCGGAGGGCCCGGATCACCTCCTCCGCCAGGACTCGGTAGCGCGGCCTGCCTGCCCGCCCCCGGCCTTGGCGGCGCCCTCCTCGTGCTCGTGGCCGAGCCGGATCCCAACGGGGGCGGCTCCTATCGGGTCCGAGACGCGCGGACTGGCACGTCCCTGGG
>DAIDJI010000459.1 GCA_027451455.1 Planctomycetales bacterium
GGTAATTGGTACGCTGTCGCGGATGTCAGAACCATCCGGACGAACGGGGCGGGTTCCCTCGGGCGCCCATGAGGTTGCTTTGGGCGGCATCCCCACCAATTACCAATAACAAATTACCAATTACCAAGAACAAATTACCAAGAACAAATTACTAATGAGCAACGAGCCGCCGGGTGATCTCGGCGACGTGACGGCCCTGGTATCGGGCAATTTTGAGCTCGATCTCGCTCGGCATGCGGCTTCCGTCGCCTCGGGTAATCGTCGTGGCACCGTAGGGTGTCCCGCCGCTGATCTCGTCCATCTGCGTGAGCGCCGGCTCGGCGTATGGAACGCCCACGATGATCATTCCGTGGTGCAGCAGCGTCGTGTGGAAGCTCGTGATCGTCGTCTCCTGGCCGCCGTGCTGGCTCGCCGTGCTCGCAAAGACGCTTCCGACCTTCCCCACGAGCCCGCCCGCCATCCAGAGCCGGCCCGTCTGATCGAGGAAGTTCCGCATCTGCGCGCTCATGTTGCCGAACCGCGTCGGCGTTCCGAAGAGGATCGCGTCGGCCTCGGCCAGCCGATCCGGCTCGATCACCGGGACGTGCGCGAACGCCGATCGCGCGGCCTTCCCTCCGGTCCGCTCCAGCGCCTCGTCGGGAACCAGCTCGGGCACCTGGTACATCTCCACCTCGGCACCCTCCACCTGCCGCGCGCCCTCGGCGATCGCCTCGGCCATCCGGTAGATATGCCCGTACATGCTGTAAAAAACAACCTGGATCTTCATCGCAACTCCTTTGAGTAGAAATCCCCTGCCCCGCCGCACCGATCACGGCAGTTCAAAGACCAGAACCTCCGCCTGCCCCCCGGCCCGGATCGCCAGCGACCGCTCCTCGGTGATCGCCGCACCATCCCCCGCCGAGATCGCAAGCTCGCCCAACGCCACCTCGCCTCGAAGCACCTGAACCCAGGCGTGACGCCCCGGCCCCAGCTCGTGCGAAATCTCCTCGCCACCCTCCATCAAGGCCAGATACAGCCGCGCATCCTGCCGGATCGAGAGCGAGCCGTCGCGTCCGTCCGGCGAGGCCACCAGCCGCAACCGCCCCCGACGCTCCTCCTCCGAAAACGCCTTCTGCTCGTACGACGGCTCCAGCCCCGCCCGCTCCGGATACATCCAGATCTGGTACAGATGCACCGGCTCCGTCGCCGAAGGATTGAACTCGCTGTGCACAATCCCCGTTCCAGCCGTCATCCGCTGCAATTCCCCCGGCCGAATCGTGCTCCCCGTCCCGAGACTATCCTTGTGCGCCAGCTCCCCCGAAAGCACATACGTCACAATCTCCATGTTCTCATGCGGATGCGCCCCAAATCCACGCCCAGGCGCAATCCAGTCCTCGTTCATTACCCGGAGCGACCGGAAACCCATCTGAGCCCGATCCTGATACCCCGCAAACGAGAACGTGTGATACGTGTTCAACCAACCATGGTCGAAATGACCACGCTCCATCCCCCGACGAACCCGGACCATCGCGACCTCCTCATCCCTTCAGGGATCAATCGTTGAAACGTCAACCAATCGAGCAAAATAAAAGGTTGGGCGGCCTATCCGCCGCAATCGTCGAGCGACTGCCGGGCCTTTTCGAGCAGCCGGGTGAGCTCGCGAAGTTCGTCCGGAGTCAGGTGGCCGAGGAGTCGACGGTGGAGCGCGGCCTCGGGTGCATCGATCCGGGCGAGCAGTTCGAGGCCAGAGCCGGTGATCGTCACGAAGACGACGCGACGGTCCTCGGTCGAGCGCTCGCGGGCGAGCAAACCCATCGCTTCCAGGCGGTCGATCAGCCCCGTGATCCCAGGGACAGCCGTCAACATCCGGTCGGCCACCTCCAGGATCGGCAGCGGCTTTCCCTCCCCCCGGAGGATCCGCAAAACGTTGTACTGCGAGGGCGTCAGCCCGTGCTCGCGAAAAAGCCGCGTGAAGCAGATGCCAAACCGGTCGGCCGTTCGCGTGATATTCAGCGCCGCCTCCTGCTCCAGCGAGTCAAACGGCCGGCGCTTCTTCAATTCCCGCTGCAACCGGCCGCCTGCCATCACGTCGATCCCCCGCGAAACCCCGTCTCCAACGACCACGCCAGTTAGTTTACGTGTCAACCAATCGGGTGTCAAGTATTTTCAACAGGAACGGCGGCCGGGAACGGCTGGGAATCGGCGTCGACGATCTCGAGCTCGGGGAGGGTGACGCCGACGTCGTCGCGGGTGAAGACGACGGGGATCAGCTCCTTGGAGATGCCGGCGTCGAACGAGAGTCCGAAGAAGCGGTGGGCGGGGGTGGAGAGCCTGAGGATCCACCGGAAGAGGATCAGGCGGACTCGCGCGATTGAGCTGACGTCGTCGCCGATGATGATCTCTTCCTCGCCGACGACGATGATCCAGCGGTCGGAGGGGATGTCGAGTTCGCCGTTGAGACGAAGTTCGAGCAGTCCGCCGCGGATGTCGGGGCGTTCCATGTAGCCGTAGGTTCCGGAGACGGCGACGATGTTCCGGCCGAGGTTGACAACCTGAAGGTTGGCGCCCCCCTGGGCCTCGGCGTACTCCACCTGCTGGACATGGAAAAACGTGATGTGCGCCGGCAGGACGCCGTACTTTTTCAGGAAGATCCGCATCGTGACGGGCAGGTAGTCATCCGGTCCCAGGATCGGCCGCGAGCAGAGGAAGACGAAGGCGCGGTCGGTCTCGCCGAGGCGGCGTCGGCCCTGCACCAGGGCGCGGGCCTGCGGCAGGTTTTCCTCGACCGAGACGCGGATCTCGTCGAGCTTGTCCCGGAGCGCGATGAGCCACGAGACCTTCTTCCCGCCGCGGATGCCAAACGCGTAAAACGCCCGGGCCAGCTCGGCCCGGCCCCATTGCCAGGTCAGCATGATCGTCACCAGACCGGCGGCGATGGCCATCGGGAAATACCCGCCGTGGAAAAACTTCAGCAGGTTGCTCGCAAAGAAGAGCAGGTCGATCGCCAGGAGCGGCCCGCAAACCAGCGCCACCTTCGCCGGACTCCATCCCCATCGGTAGTGCGCCACGTAGCCGAAGGCGAGCGTCGTGATCCCCATCGTCCCGGTCACGGCGATCCCGTACGCCGCCGCCAGGTTGCCACTCGTCCGAAACGCCATCGTGATCGTGGCACAACCCAGAAACATCGCCCAGTTGATCGCCGGGAGGTAGACCTGGCCCTCGGCCTCCCGGCTGGTGAATTTCACCTCGAACCGCGGGCAAAACCCCAGCGCGATCGCCTGCTTGACGATCGAGAACATCCCGGTGATGAGCGCCTGCGAGGCAATAAACGCCGCGACCGCCGAGATCACCATGTCGACGCCGAGGATCACGTGGTCGGTCGTCGGATCGCCGGTGGTCGGGGTCAAGGCATAGAAGGTATTGGCCCTCGGCGGGACGCCGCGCTCGAGCATATAGGCGGCCTGGCCGGCATAGTTGCAGATCAGGCACGGCAGGACGAGGACGAGCCATGAGGCCATCACCGGGTGTCGGCCCGAGTCGCGCGGGTTGAGGCTCTCGCCCGGCCCGGCTTCTTCCTCACCTCGACGTGAGAAGTGGCCGATGTCGGCATACTTCGCCTCGCCTCCGGTGATCGCCAGCACGACAACACCCAGGATCACAAACGCACCCAGCTTCGGGAAGGTCGCGAGGAAGGTCATCGCATGGGCCGGGTTGAAAGCCTGGAACACCTCCGGCCGGGCGAAGATCCACGGCAGACCTTTGATCGCAATCCAGGGAAACCAGACAAGCATCATGAACCAGCCGAAGAAACCGCCGACCTGGCTCGTCCCCCGCCACTGGGCCTTGAACAGAACGAGCAGACTCGCAAGCGTCAGCCCGACGGCCATCGACTCGCCCGCCGGCTCGTACGCTCCCAGCATGCTGATCGACGGCGTGATCACTCCGTCAGCCGCCAGCAGGCCCGCCGCCGCAACCACCAGGTAGCCGAGCGAGGCCATCCCAACGATCCGCCCCGTGTACCCCTTCAACAACGCCCAGAGCGCGAACGTCCCACCCTCGCCCCGGTTGTCGGCCCGCATGATGAGCAGATCATATTTGGCCGTCAAAAAAATCAAGGCCCAGAAGACCAGGCTCAGTCCCCCGATCGCCTCCGACGATGTGACCAGGTCGCCCCCGTGCTCCAGCAACCCCGCAAGCTGACCATCGTCCTCAGCCCCATGCTTCAGCCGAACGGTCTCACGAGTAATCTCCACAATGGTGTAAAGGACCGACGTACCAAGGTCCCCGTACACCGTCCCCGTCGCCTCCCGCATCCGATTCAGGAGCCCCACCGAGTGGGGATGATGAGGAGCCGTCCTGCTCGAATCGGCCTCTTGCACGATGGTTCTTCCCTCAGAAGTTGGTAAAAGAATCGATCGAAGATTCCAGACTCGATCGACTCGGCCTCTCGCACGTCGGTTCTTGCCTCAGAAGCTGGCGAAGGCATCGACCAGGGATTCCAGAGCCGAAAAACGATTCACTATCTGACAACTTGTTAGTAACTTTGTATTTTCGAACCAATGACTCATTGAAATTTCTAGTATATTTTTCCGTTGGCTTGCGAATGCTTTTTCCAGTTTCCATGTTCCATGATAATCGTCCTCCGCCTCTCGATCCCTGGATGCCAACCCATCGCCGCCACCAGCCCCGAACATAGCAGGTCGCCCCCGCCACGTGTAGGCGCACTCGACGGACCGTCCATCCCATCGCTATAATCCGGGGCCCGTGGCCCGGCCTGCCGCCCGACGATCGGTGAGACCGGCGTTATCCGTCGATGGATGCTCCTGACCCTTGCCCCACGCCCGAGGACCGGATGCGCCTCCTCGTCGCGATCCCGCACTTCTACGCCGAAGCCTCGTGGTCGCCCGACGGCCGATGGCACGGCTCGGTCGGACTCGGCCCCGCGCCCCGGATCACAGCGCTCTCGGCCTGCATCGCCAGCCTTCACCAGCTTTACGGACCGGCGGCGAC
>DAIDJI010000460.1 GCA_027451455.1 Planctomycetales bacterium
CACCGCCGCGCCTCGCATGGCGCGATTCGCCCGGTAGATCGGGGCGGGGACGCCATCGATCGTGAGCTCCCAGCCGGGATAGAAGATGTCGGCCAGCACAACCATCCCGGGCGTTTCGAGGTGGACGTCCAGCTCTACTCGCGTCGGCATTGGATACTTGACCGTCACGACCTCCGAGGACTCGACCGCTCGCTCCGAGAACGCGCCTTTCAGCGAGGCCAGATCGTTCGACTCGATCCAGACGAGATCGCGCCAGTCGAAGACCCGCCGGTTCGGATCATTCCAGATGGGATCGGCGTCGTAGGTGATCTCCTTGACAGCCCTCTGCCGCTCCTTGCCAGGGTCGAGGGCGCGGGGGGTATCTATGGAACGATTCTTGTGGACGACCCAGGCCCGCGAGTTCGGCCGGAGGTTCCGCAGCACCCGGTAATCCTTCTGCTCCGTCCACTCCCGACTATGGTCCTCACCTCGTGACGGTCGGAGCGTCTTCGCGTCAGGATAGATTGTCTTGCCATCGATCAGGAGTGAGGCATATCCTCGAAACGCGTCGTCCCATCGGCTCAGCATCGGGACGATAAAATATCGCGTATTCCACATGTCGAACGATCGGCGGGGATAATAGACCACGCGGTCGCCGACCGAGACACCAAGTTCGCGGGCCATCTTCGGGTCGCGGATCGTCCAGGGAAATCCACCGTAGAACCATTCGTACTCGTAAAGCTCGGCGACTCCGACCGTGTGAGTGTATTCGAGTCCATACGGAATCCCGTACTTCGGCTGAAGCGTCCCACGCTCCCATCGAACGATCTCCGTGCTCCGGTCGGGCGAGGCAACGGAATGCCACTGGATCGGGTTCCAGATGGGCATCCGATGCACTCGATACGGACCGGGCGCCGGATCGGCACGCTCGGCCTCGCGAATCACCCGGAGCATCTCGGGCTCGCCCTCCAGCGCCGACTGCGGAATGGTGATCACATAATGACTGTTGGCGAGTCCAAGGTCGGCGGCGACCAGCACCAGGGCAATCGTCCCAGCAGCGCGGGCTTTTCCAACAGCCGCCATCCGGATCGCAACCAGCCCGATCGCCAGAACAACCGACCCCTGCGCGAGCCCGCGGACCATCGCCGCGTACATCGCCGAGGGTCGAGTCGAACCGTAAAGCGAACCGACCTGCTCGGAGTCGAACCAGGCGAGGATCGACCCGCGCCCGAACAGTGCGGCCGAGAGTAGAACCAGGCTGAGTGCCAGCAAAAGCCCGGTGAGTATCGTGGCCCGACGGGATCCGCCGCGCCCGAGCGAGTCCCAGCCGAGGCCCGCGAGTGCCGAAAGTCCCATCGCGGTCAGTGTAAAAAGTTTCGCTGGGTATCGGAACTGGCGGAAACCCGGTAGCAGCATCGACATTAGCCAGTAAATCCCACCATCGCCGTCGCGGAGGAAATCGTCCTCACGGATCGGCGTGTCCATGTCAGTATCGAGCGGGCCAAGCGCGCGGATCAGCGGCCGGAGCGAGGGCGCGACCCGACTCAGATCGATCGTGATCTCGCGCGGGCCGGGCTCGTGGTCTTGCAGCCCTTGAGCCATCGGCTGATGCCCCTCGGCGATCGCCCGTGCCATCCAGATCGGACTGGTGTATTTTCCCAGGCTTCCCAGCACTCCAACGATCACGAGGATTGAAAGCCAAACCCGCCAAGGTGCCGCTCGCCGGACGGCCATCGTCGCAAGGGCCAGCACCAGCGTGAGGCCGCCATGATACAGCGATGGCATCCAAACATGAGGCGACGAACCGGGTGGCCGGATTCGCTCGGCCCACGAGTCGTTCCCGCCAAAGGAGTTCCCCAGCACGTCGGGCCAGATGAGACCGGCCAGTCGGGTTGGCTCCAGGCTGAACGGGTAGATATCATGAGGCCCAGACTGGGCCGCCCGACTCGTCCGCTGGGTGAACTCCAGCACTGGCAGGAGTTGCGCCCCGGCCACCGCAAACGCGAGTATCGCCGCAAGCCCCAACCCCACCCACGCCGTTCCCAGGGGCGACTGCTTTTTCCATCGCCATCGGACCAGGAATCCGATTCCGAAGAGTCCCCAGCCCGCGGCCACTACTACCGGAAAATACCCCATCCAAGGTAAAGCTGACGCCGGACGAGAATGAGTACGCAGACGAGGCGTCCAGCAACCGCCGGCGATCGCCGCTGCGGCGTAGATGACGATCCCGAGCACCATCAGCAACATCCAGACGAGGCCCGACCACTTCCGCCTCGTCCTCGTCGACTGATCGATTCGCCGCTCAAGAGCACGTGCCGAAGCCCGCTCCCACGAGAGACCGGCAGCGTACCCAATCCCCGCGAGTCCGAGAAGGTATCCCGACTGCGGCTCGCCCCCGAGTAATAGCATGGCCAGCACTGCCGCCAGCTCCAGCAATGCCCACCGACGTCCGCGACGCGCCCACTGGTCGACCGCGTGGAACCCGAGCGGCAACCAGGCCGCGCCCACCAGGTAAATGATGTTCGCGGACTGAAACAGGACCGGTGCCCCGAAGGCATAGCTGACACCCGCGATTCCGGATCCCAGCCAGCTCGTCCCCCAGGATCGCATCAAAACGATGACCGCGGCGAAGGCGAGAGCCGTATGGAAGACAACATAGAATCGCGCTCCCCAGGCATAGGGGAGAACGCTGTAGAGGATTTTAGGCGGATAGAGGACGGCCGCGGTCGGGTTGCCAAGCAGGGGCATTCCGGCGTTTTCTTCAATCTCCCAGAGCGGGACGCGGCCTGCCTCCCATTCCTGCTGAACCTTCTGGTAGAGCGGATAATAGTAGTGGGCGGCGTCTCGAAAACCAAATTGCTGCCCGAGGAAAAAGACCGGGAAAAAGCAAGCGAGGAAAAGCGCCGCGAAGCAAGAGAAGACGGCGATGACAGCCCATCGCTGGGACATAAGGGATCTCCGGTACAGGATGAAAGCGCCTCGTTGGCTCGCCTCCATCCTAACCGGGCCCCGGCCCCCGGCCGAAGAGGGCATGCGAAGAAACCCGTAAACCTTCCCGGAAATTCCGGCGAACTTCAGGAAGGAAAGCCTGGCCCCTCGACGTGGCCCACATGACGGTCAAACGCCCCCAGGTCACGAACACGCTCGATGAAAGATGCTCGGCTCGACCGCCGGCAGCGCGAAGAGGCGATTGTGCAGCATCTGCTCGAAGATCTCGGGATCGCCGAGGAACGTCGTCGCCGGTTGCAGGTCGCCGTTGTGGACGGCGCGGTCGGGGTACGATTGCAAGGCGGCAACACGGTCGGGCAGGGGGGGATGCGCAGGGTCGGAGTGATGGTCACGGCGGGCCAGTACGCTCAGCCGCATCGCCGAATGCACTTCGGATGGAAGACGATACCAGAACGCCCGGAAGAACGCGTAGAGGTTCTGG
Organism: Planctomycetales bacterium; assembly: GCA_027451455.1. Lineage (GTDB taxonomy): Bacteria > Planctomycetota > Planctomycetia > Isosphaerales > Isosphaeraceae > JAKAUH01. Next base: position 3,410 of record DAIDJI010000460.1, read on the forward strand.
CCGTCGGCTTTGGACGGGTCGTAGGCTTCCAGGAGTTCGCGGAAGAGCGGCTGGACCACCGCCACCTTCACCAGCGCCGATGAGGCCGCGCTCCCACCGGCCACCAGTGCCGAGGACCGGTCGGCGCGCGTCTCCTGCGATCGAGCGACCGGCTCAATCAGCCGGGAGCACTCATCAAGGCAGAATCGCGCCCACACTCCGAGCGGGCCCCGGAGGCGATGGCCCTCACGCTCGAAGGCCAGCTCCATCGCCTCGACAAACCGCGCCGATCGCGCAGCCCGGGTCGCGTCCCCGCGGGCCAGATGCGCCAGCTCGTGCGCGATCACTGCCCGCAGCTCGCACTGGGTGAGCACGCGGAACAACGGCAGGCCAATAATCAAGGCCCGAGACCGGCCCCACGCCACCACCCCGCAGCACGGTAAATACGTCAGCCGGACCTGCCCCGGCGGCTTCACGCCGAGCCGACGCCCCACTGCCTCGATTGTCGCGAACAATTGCGGCGCATCCACCCGCCCCAGAACCGGGCCGAGGTCACTGTCTGGGTCGAGCGTCTCCACCCGAAACCAGAGCCCGCCGAGGCTCGCGACCACGTCCGGCCACTCGTTGATCTGATTCCGTAGCCAGGCACGGACCACCGGCACAAATCCGCCGCAGGCAAGTATTCCCAGGGAGAGGAAACACGTCCCACACCAGTACATCCGCTCGATCAGCCGGAGGACCAGGTTCCGCCAGGCCAGCCCCAGCCCGCCCACCGCCATCGACTTCGTTTTCGCCGCGGAACCCGGCGGAGCCGAGACACCCAAATGAGGCCGACGACCACCGCCATCAACCGCAGCACCGCATCGGGGACATACCAAACCGTCCTCGTGGCAAGCCTCGTAGACGAGGCCCCCCGGTTCCACCTCCGATTCACAATCGGGGCAAAGCGCGGTTCGCAAAGTACCGGCCTCAGCTCGTTCCATGCCCCGTCTCCGGTCCGACTCGCCGTCCGTCGATCCGACGATGTGATCCTCAACGATGTCGAGGCTTATTTCATGCAGTCTATCCCCGAGAGCTTTCGGAGTATACCCGATGGCTAATTCCGGTGGAAAATAGTCCCGTCGGGATCGAGGTCACCGAACTCGGGGCCGAGGATTCGGGAGTTCTTTACTCTGAGTCCGAGCAACCACCAGAGCATGATGGCAGGCGAGTCTCCGAAAGGTCAAGGGGCCCTCGCCCCGGTCACCATCGGTATTCGCACGAAGGGACGGGATCTTGAGTCGCGACGTTGGGTTTCCTGAGGATTTACGGCACGGGCGGCCGACTCGCGATCAATGAATAGAACATCATGGAGATCAGGAGCCCGACCATTCCTAATGCGATGCCGGCGATTGCCTGCCAGCGACCCGAGAGTTCTCCGCGCGATCGGGCGATCTGGCGGAGGGCGAGCACGCCGACCACCACCGCCGCGAGGTTCCCGATCCCGCAGAGCAAGTTCGAGATCAGGCTAATCATCGCGAGCGGGGCAACCGGGACCGCCGGGCCAACGGGTTTTTCAGGCGTCGACGGGGCGGGCGATCTCCTCGTCGAGGGCCAGAGGC
>DAIDJI010000461.1 GCA_027451455.1 Planctomycetales bacterium
TCGATGTACACGCCTTCCGTCTTCGACAGCCCGCGCAGGTCGGTGTTCGGCGAGTACAGGTTCGAGTAAGCCCGCGGCGGGCTACCGGCGCGGAGGACGATGTACGAGCCGATCAGGCCCGTGAAGAACATGACCTCGGTCGCCAGGAACAGCCAGATCGCCACCTTGCCCGGCGTGACTGGGGCCGAGTGGGAGGGCACGGGGGCGTGTCGGACGCCGGCAGGTCCGGGCTTTGGCCCGACGGCGTCAGTAGGAGCGAGGGCCATCGCGTCGTTGATCCTCCGAGGGACGGGTGGATGGGTGCCGGGCTGGCTCAGGACGACGGGGGACTGAGGAGCAGCAGGAGCAGGATCGCGGGGAGGTAGACCAGCGAGGTCCGGAGCAGGCGACGGGCCCCCAGGTCGCTGGCATCCCGCCAGAACCGGACCGCCGCCGCCACGTAGAAAAGCCCCAGCGCCAGGGCGCCGGCGAAGTAGATTCCCCCCTCGGCCAGCCCGATCGTCGCCGGCAGGAGTCCGGCGGGAATGAGGGTCAGGGCGTAGGAGACAGCCTGGCATCCGGTCATCCGACCGCGGTGGTCGTCTCCGGTCAGCATTCGGAAGCCGGCGCGACGATAGTCCTCGCGGTGAATCCAGGCGATCGCCAGAAAGTGCGGGAACTGCCAGAGGAAGACAATCAAGAACAGCGACCACGCCTCGATCCCCAGCCGCCCCGTCGCCGAGGCCCATCCGATCATCGGCGGCAGAGCACCCGGAATGGCCCCAACGGCCGTGTTCAGGGTCGTCACCGGCTTGAGCGGCGTGTAGATCAGGACGTAAAGGAGGAGCGTCGCCAGTGCCACTCCCGCCGCCAGGAGGTTCGCCCAGATCGCCAGGATCATGGTTCCAAGTACCCCCAGCGCCAGGCCGACGGCGACTGCTTCCATCCCCGTGATCTTGCCGACAGGTAAGGCGCGGCGCGCCGTGCGCCGCATCAGGGCATCGCGCGAGCGCTCGAGCCACTGGTTGAGCGCACCCGCACCACCGGCGACGAGGGCTGTCCCGATCAGGGTCGCCAGGAGCGTCGACGGACTCGAGGCCCCGCGGGCGCCCAGCAGGTAGCCGACGACGACCGTCACCAGGACCATCACCACCAGCCTCGGCTTGGTGAGCGAGACGTAGCTGAGGAGCCGGGCGCGGGCCGCCGAGGCCATGTCTTCGGTCTCGTCGACCACGATTGCCGGTTGTTCGAGGGCGGCGAGCGATTTCAAGCGACGGCCTCCAGGTCGAGCTTGCCCGGCTCGGCGTGCCGGTCGAGGGCCTGAGCGGGCGCCCCGGAATGGTGGCGGAAGGACCGCAGGGTCAGCACGATCGAGACGGCAAACAGAAGAGCTCCGTTGGTCTGGTGTCCGGTCCGGATCGCCGCCTGGATCGCCGGGACTGGACGAGCCGTCCCATCGAGCGGCCAGAGCAGCACCAGGACCACCACACCGAGGAGGATCTGAATTCCCGCGACCGCCGAGAGCAGCCGGGCTGGCCCGACCAGCCTCGGCACCTCGGCTCGGTGCCCCTTGACCAGGCGTGTCAGCCAGCCCGAATAGACCACGACCACCACGGCGAGCGCCGAGTGGATATAGAGCGCCATCGGCGTTGCGAAATGCCGCAACCAGCTCCCGGCCAGGATCTGGGCGTAGATCATCCCCAGGCCGACCATCGATCGCCAGCGGAGGTTCGCCGGATCGGTCGTCTGGTCCTCAGCGGTGTTCCAGTCCTTGCCGGCGAAGACGCAAAGTGCCACCAGAAGCCCGAAAAATCCCTGCCCGACGCAGCCATGGGCCGCCGCCAGCACCGTCGAGTTCCAGTTGACCCGGAGCCCGCCCAGCACTCCCTGTCCGATCACCGCGGCGAGAGCCACGACCCCCAGCGCCTTGAGCCATCGCCTCGGCTCGAAGGCCAGCAGGGCGACGGTCAGAACAAGGGTCGCCAGGCCCACCGCGGCGCCGTAGAGCCGATGGACATGCTCGACCTGCACCCCGAAGGGGGCGCGCCAGAAGTTGTAAGTAAACATGTTCTCGTGGAAGGTGGTCGGCCAGTCGGGAACGGCCATACCGACCTTGTAGGTGGTGACCGACCCACCCACGTACAGCAGGGGGAGCGTCATCGCCGCCGCGAGCAGGGCGAGGGCGCGGATCAGGGGGCGGGGCTTCGCATTCGCAATCATGACTCCAACCCGTGTTGACGGACTCGTCGTCCGCTCCTCTCGGTGATGATCCCCGGGACCGCGCGCTCTCAGGCCATGATCGGGTCGAGCGGCCCGGCCTTAGCCGGGCGGGGCTGGGTCTGGAGGAGGAAATCCTCCTCGACGCCGGGGACGCTGTACTCGTACGGCGGATGGTAGACCGTCGGAATCCTCGCGAAGTTGTAGTGCGGCGGCGGCGAGGGGGTGGTCCATTCCAGGGTGTTCGACCGCCAGGGGTTGTCACCGGCCTTCCGGCCCAGTACCAAACTATACAGGAAGTTCAGGAGGAACAGAATCTGCGCGGCTCCCAGCACCAGGGCGCTGACCGTCATGAACTGGTTCATCCCCAGTGTCCCCGACCCTCGGAGAAATTCATAGATGCTCGGATCGGCGATCCGGCGGGGGTGGCCATGCATTCCGATGATGTGCATGGGGAAGAACGTGGTGTTCATGAAGATGAACGTGAGGAAGAAATGGATCTTTCCCAGCGTCTCGTTCATCAACCGGCCGAACATCTTCGGGAACCAGAAATAGACCGCCGCGAAGATCGCGAACGTGCTGCCGCCGAAGAGCACGTAATGGAGGTGCGCGACGATGAAGTAGGTGTCGTGAATATGGATATCCACCGGGGTCGCGGCCATGAAGATCCCCGAGAGCCCACCGATCACGAACATCGAGACGAATCCAATCGCGTTGAGCATCGCCGAGGTGTACTGAAGCCGTCCGCCCCACATCGTCCCCAGCCAGTTGAAGACCTTGATGGCCGAGGGGAGCGCGATCATCATCGTCGAGAGCATGAACGTCGCGCCCATCATCGGGTTCATCCCCGACTGGAACATGTGGTGCCCCCAGACGAGGAATCCCAGCCCGGCGATCCCGCCGATGGCGATCACCATCGGTTTGTAGCCGAAGAGCGGCTTGCGCGAAAAAGTTGAGAGGATGTCGGAGACCATTCCCATCGCCGGCAGGATCATCACGTAGACGGCCGGGTGCGAGTAGAACCAGAAGAGATGCTGGTAGAGGATCGGACCACCGCCGCCCGGGATCGCCGGGGCATTGGCGACCGTGGCCCCGGTCGCCTCGAAGAAGTTGGTCCCGGCGACGCGGTCGAGCGTCTGCATCACCAGGGCTGAGGTCAGCACCGGCAGCGCAAACGCCTGCAACAGCGCCGTGATGAACATCCCCCAGACGGTCATCGGCATCCGAAACAGCTTCATCCCGGGAGCGCGGAGCATGAGGACCGTCGTGATGTAATTGATCGAGCCCGTCAGCGACGAGAGGCCCGAAAACATCACCGCGAGCAGCCAGTATGTCTGGCCGTTGAGCGATCCGGGCGTCGACCACCTCCATTCCGAGAGCGGCGGGTAGCTTGTCCAGCCGGCCTCGGCTGCTCCGCCCTCGACAAAGAACGAGTAGAGGATCAGGATGAAGCCCGGCCACATCAGCCAGTAGGAGACCATGTTGAGCCGGGGGAACGCCATGTCGCGTGCCCCGATCATCAGCGGGATGAGGAAGTTCCCAAACGCGCCGGTGAGCACGGGAATGACCACGAAGAAGATCATGATCGAGGCGTGCATCGTGAACAGCTTGTTGTAGAACTCGGGCGGCATCTGATAACCGGCCGAGGGGTCGGCCCAGAGCAGCCGACTCAGGATCGGGATCGGCTTCCAGGGCCAGGCCAGTTGCCAGCGAACGGCCAGTGCCAGCAGACCACCCAGCAGGGAGAAGATCAGCCCTGAGAACAGAAACTGGATCGCGATCACCTTGTGATCGGTCGAGAAGACGTAGCGGAACAGGAAGAACCGGGGCGCGGGGTGAATATGGTCGCGGTCGTGCGAGGGCCCGTGTCCCGCCCCCTGGGTCGGAGCCTCGCCGGGCGCCCCGCTGGAAGCTAGCTCGGCACTCATCCCGTCACCTCCCGTTCGGAGCGGTCGTCATGGTGAGCCGGCTTCGGTTCTGCTCGGCCAGTTTCTCGTCGATCCATTGGCGGAGCTGCTCCTCGGTCTCATGCACATAGACCTTGCCGCGCATCTTGTAATGTCCCCAGCCGCAGAGCTCGGCGCAGACCAGTTCATAATCTCCCGCGCGGTCGGCATCGAACCAGACCGGAATGGTGAGGCCTGGGACCGCGTCCTGCTTGATCCGCAACTGCGGGAGGAAGAAGGAATGCAGGACGTCTGACGACCGCAGGTAGATCAGCGCCATCCGATCGCGGGTGAAATGCAGGTCGTCAACGACCACCAGGTCATCGACGGTGTTCAGTTTGGCGTCGGGGCCGGGATACCGGATCACCCACTGGAACTGGCGGGCGGTGACCTCTGCCAGCGGCGGGACCTTCGGCGCGGCGCTCCGATACTTGATCTCGGCCCAGGTCCCCATCTGATAGAGGGCGATGAAGACCAGGATGCCGGCCGGGATGACCGTCCAGATAACCTCCAGCCGCTGGCTCCCATGGAAGTAGGCGGCCTTGCGGACCGGATTCCCCTGCGGGTCCGCCTCGTCGGCGAACCGGTGCATCGCCCAGACCAGGACGACCTGGGTCCCGACGAAGACAGCCCCGGTAATCGCCAGAATGATGAAGAAGAGCTTGTCGATCTCGCGACCGAACCGGGAGACCGTGTGGTGGAAGTCGCCCGGGGGGTTCGGTAGCCACCAGTCGGGGGAGAAGTACGCGTAGACGAACGCGCCCACAGCCCCGACGGCGGCCATCGCGAAGAGGATGCTCCAGTGTCGCACGGAAACGCTCCGGTTCTGCGGTCG
>DAIDJI010000462.1 GCA_027451455.1 Planctomycetales bacterium
ACGTCAAGGTCGCGCGAGCCCTGACCCAATGGGAGGATCTTTCGGCCGACCCGATCGCCGCCCGGGTCCATCCCGTTAAGGTTGATCGCGACGAGGTACGGCTTCAGCTTCGCAATCACCTCGGCGAGCCGCCCGAGATGCTCGTGGCCGTGATGCAGGTTGTAGACAATCCCAACGTTTTGAATCCCCTGGTGTTTCAGTTTCTCGACAATTGCAAGCTGATTCTCGGGCTCGCCGAACCATCCCCCGTGGTTGTAGAGGGCGAGCGAGCACCCGATCCGGCCAGCCTCCTCGGCAAGCGGCCGGAGCTTCGCGACCGCCGCATCAACCCGGCGCTCCTGTTCGGGCCCGGTCACCCGATTGTCGCCAAGGCCCAGCAGGACCCAGAGTTGCGCCTTGATCCCGTGCCGCTTGAGGACGTCGAGAATGATCCGGGACTCTCGGTTCAGCTCGCCGGGTGCGACCCAGAAGGCATTGAGCTCGACACCGTGCCGGTGGAGAGCATCAATCTCGGCGTCGAACGTCGGGATATGCTCGGCGCGCCAGTCGTAAGCGAAATGGCGAAAGCCGAGCCGCTCGAGCATCGCGGCCCGATCCTCGGGTCCTCGCTTCTTGCTGTCAAACGGGACGATGCACCAGGCGATCAGATTCTCACGGTCAAAGACGTGGTCGTCGGCCGCGATCGTCGGGAGTCCGGTGAGGAGCATCGGGATCGCGAGCAGGACAGCGAACATGCGACGACGGGGCCCGGCGGGTGGAGCGATCATCGGGCGTGGTTCCTCGTGCTCGTGGGCGGGGTGTCGTTCCGATGGTTGACAGCGGCGGTGGCGGCCCCTAGATTCGACCGGCTTCCCTGATGCAGGGTAGGGGGTAATGCACGCCCCGTCAACGACCCGGTTGGAGCCCGCCCGATGGACGTTGCCTTTCGGGATCTGATGCAGAGGGGCGAGCAAGCTTTTCAGAACGGCGACCTAGACGCCGCTCGCGACCACTTCGAGCGTGCCCTCAGCCTCGATCCGCAATCGAAAGTGGCGCGATACAACCTCGGCGTCGTCTACCGGGATCTGGAAAAGTCGGAGGACGCCTGGATTCTCTTCCTTGATGTGATCGCACGCGACGGCCGCGCTGCGGGTGCGTTCAACAACCTCGCGATCCTGGAGGAGCGGCTCGGTTATTATCGGGCGGCCGAGGCCCACTATCGGCGGGCCATCGCGATCCAGCCCGAATTCCCCGATGCCCATTTCAATCTGGGGATGCTGCTGCTGCGATTGGGCCGATATCCCGAGGGCTTCCGCGAGTGCGAGTGGCGATGGCGGACCAGCCGGTTCACGCCGTTCCGGTCGCCGCACCCCCTCTGGGACGGCCGACCCCTCGCCGGGACGCTTCTCGTTCATAGCGAGCAGGGCGCAGGCGACGCGATCCAGTTCGCCCGATTCCTGCCCACCACCGCCAAACTCTGCGATCGACTGATGTTCTTCTGCCCCGAGAACCTGTTCCCAATCTTCGAGGGGCTGCCGGGCGTTGCCGAGCTTCGAGGGCCAGGCGACATCCAGGTCTCTGAGTTCCGGGCTTACCTGCCGCTGCTCAGCCTGCCGATGGTCCTGGGAACGACCCTGGAAACGATCCCCGGGACGGTCCCCTATTTAAGCCCCGCGCCCCGCTCGTTCGAGATCGGCCCGCCCGCGATCAAGTCGCCCCGGCTGAAGGTCGGAATCGCCTGGGCCGGAAGCCCGACCCACCAGAACGACCGCCACCGGTCATGCCGGCTAGCGGACCTCGCTCCGCTGTTCGACCTGCCCGATGTCACCTTCTACAGCGTTCAGGTCGGCCCGCAATCGGCCGAGTTGGGAGCGCCCGGGCCGTGGTCGGGCCGGGTGGTCGACCTCGGCCGTCGGCTCTCGGATTATGCCGAGACGGCCGCTGCGCTCCGGCAACTCGACCTTCTGATCACAGTGGACACGTCGGTCCTGCACCTGGCCGGTGCGATGGGCCGGCCTGTCTGGGGGCTGATCTCCGAACGGAGCGACTGGCGATGGCTGGTCGACCGCGAGGAGACTCCGTGGTATCCGACGGCCCGCCTGTTCCGCCAGCACAGGCTCGGCGACTGGACGCAGGTCGTCCATCGCCTCGCGGCGGCACTGGCCGATTTCGACCCGGAGTGGGTCCGGCGAGACTCGTCCATCTCCGCCCGGCCTGTCCCTGGGTGATAAGATAGTATCGGTGGCACGAATGCGAGACGGATGGTCGCGATGGCGCAAGGCTTGCGGCCCCAGGCTCTCACCGACGCTCCGATAGGGTGATCCCGAGCCGGTCGGACCGCCGGCGATCTGGGCCCGTTCGGCGCGGGCGAACGGGGGAAGTCTCATGGCGGAAGAATTGAAATTGAATCATCCCTGGCTGGTGGCCGTCTGGCCCGGCATGGGGCATGTGGCAATCAGCGCAGGCTATTTTCTGGTGGCGAAGCTGGGGATGCACATCCTCGCTGAGTTCTCAGCCCACGAGCTATTCGACGTCGAACACGTCGAGGTCAAGGGAGGGCTGATCCGGATGGGACGCCTCCCTCGCAGCCGGTTTTTTGTCTGGAAGGACCCCAATGAGAAGCACGATATCGTTGTTTTCACCGGTGACGCCCAGCCGCCGATGGGCCGACACGCGTTTTGCAAACGGCTGATCGAGTTCGCCCGCCAGCTTGGCGTCGAGCGGGTCTACACCTTCGCCGCAATGGCAACGCCGATGCACCCTGACCACGCCTCTCGCGTCTTCGGCGCCGCGACGGATGATGAAGGCCTCGCTGAACTGCGTCGGCTTGAGCTGGAAATCCTGGAGGATGGCCAGATCGGCGGCCTGAACGGCGTCCTGCTGGGTGTTGCGGCGGAGAGCAAGATGCGGGGCGCCTGCCTGCTCGGCGAGATGCCCCACATCTTCGCGCAGCTTCCCTTCCCGAAAGCCTCGCTGGCTGTTCTGGAGGCGTTCACCACGATCGCCAACATCCAGATCGACCTGTCCGAGCTTTCCGAACAGGCCCGCGAGGTCGAGCACAAGCTCGGAGAGCTACTGGAGAAGGTCAAGGAGGCGCTCGAAGACCAGCAGGATGTCGAGTCGCCCGGCGACGAGGAAGTGCCCGAGTTTGAACCGGCCTCCCTCGAGGAGGGTCCCAGCCTGGCTGACCGCGAACAGGTGGAAGACCTGTTTCGCCAGGCTCAAAAGAACCGGTCGAAGGCGTACGAACTGAAGCACATCCTCGATCGTCTGGATCTCTACCGGGAGTACGAGGACCGCTTCCTCGACCTCTTCAAGAAGCCCGAATGACGCCGCGCGCGGCGGTTCTCACGCTGTTCAGCAAGGCCGATCGGCGTTAAGATGCAGGGGACGTCGAACGAGAGGCCGTCCCCGCATCGAGAACCGGAAAGCCATGCTGAACCAGGAGTTGAAGGATCAGATCGTCTCCCGCGTCTTGCCAGGGGTGTTGACCCCGGCGCAGTACGTCGGCGGCGAGCTGAACAGCGTCGCAAAGGACCACCGGACGGCCCGCGGGACCGTCTGCCTGGCCTTCCCCGATACCTATGCCCTGGGGATGAGCCACCACGGCCTTCAGGTCCTGTATAGCCTGATGAACGCCCAGGGGTGGGCCTGTGAACGCGTCTTCACCCCACTTCCTGACTTCGAGGCCGCCCTTCGCAAGCACGGCCTGCCGCTCTACGGACTCGAAACCTTCACCCCGTTGAACCAGTACGACGTCATCGGCTTCTCGCTCCAGTACGAGATCTGCTACACGAACGTGCTGACGATGCTCGACCTTGGCGGAATCGGCCTCCACGCCGAGGACCGATCGGCCGACGAGACCCTCGTGATCGCTGGCGGGCCGGGCGCGCAGAATCCCGAGTTGCTCGCGCCGTTCATCGACCTCTTCGTGATCGGCGACGGAGAGCCCAGCTTGCCGGTCGTCGCCGAGATGTGGACCGAGATGAAGGGCTCCGGCCTCTCTCGCGACGAGAAGCTCGCCCGGATCGCCGGCGCCGTTGACTGGGCATATGTCCCGAGGTTCTACCAGCCTATCTACAAGGAAGACGGGACCATCCTGGAGGTCCGCCGAACCCGTGACGACGTCCCCGAGGCGATCCGTCCCTGCGTGATCCGTGGCCTCGACGAGATCCCGCTGCCCACCCGCCCGATCGTCCCGTTCGTCGAGACCGCGCACGACCGGATCGCGATCGAGATCATGAGAGGCTGCCCCTGGCAGTGCCGGTTCTGCCAGAGCACCGTCATCAAACGGCCACTCCGCTACCGGACCGTCGAAAATATCGTCCAGTCGGCAATGGAGAGTTACCTCAGCACCGGCTACGACGAGATCAGCCTGCTTTCCCTCTCATCGAGCGATTATCCGCACTTCGAGGAACTGGTGAGCCGGATGAGCGAGGTCTTCACGCCGCTTGGGGTGAAGATCTCACTGCCGAGCTTGCGGATCACCGAGATGCTCAAGAAAATCCCCGCGCTTCTGGCCGAGGGCCGCCGAGGCGGGCTGACCCTTGCTCCCGAGGTCGCCCGCGACGACATGCGGGAACAGATCCGCAAGCCAATCGATAATCGAGACCTCTACGACGGCTGTGCCGAGGCCTTTCGCCGAGGGTGGCGGAAGGTCAAGCTATACTTCATGTGCGGACTCCCCGGCGAGCGTCAGGCCGACCTCGACGGAATCGTCGAAATGGCCGAGACCATCTCCAGGATCGGCAAGGAGGTGACCGGCCGCTACGCCGAGGTCACAGCGAGCGTCTCGAACTTCATCCCCAAACCGCATACTCCTTACCAGTGGAACGGGGTCAAGGGCCGCGACTATCTGCGATGGGCCCACAAATACCTCAGGTCAAGGGTGAGGATCCGGGCCGTGAACGTGAAGTGCCACGATATCGAGCGAAGCCAGCTCGAAGGCATCTTGACCCGCGGCGACCGCCGGGTCTCGGCTGCGCTCGAGTCC
>DAIDJI010000463.1 GCA_027451455.1 Planctomycetales bacterium
CACAATTTGTGTCTGTGCTGCCGGTAGAGAACCCTTCAGAATCCCAACGGGACTGATGGTCACTTCCATTGTCGCACCTTGATACTTGGCATGGAAGTGCGGTGGCGCATGGTCCCGATAATACATGTAGATCGCGATACCGTAAAAGAGCGAGATCCGAGGCAAGCGAGCCTCCTTTTGTCGCCGGCATCCATCCGTACCATCTTATTACGCCGGCAAGGGAGAAGCCCAGGTCGGTCGGGCTTTCCGGCCCGGCCTTTTCGAGCGGGTCGGGCCGGAAAGCCCGACCGACTCCCTTGCCGCCGCGATAATCTCGCCGAAAGGCGCAAGGAACGGACCCCTTCTCCGAGCGGAGAGCCGATCGGGTGGGGGGTCCTTTCCTGTCTGTAGGCTCGTCGCAACGGCGAGTTGCCGCTCAGCCGAAGAGTTCCTGGATCGGCTTCCCGCCGTCGACGATCTTCATCGGGCGGCCTCGCGGCGTGGTGTACTGGGTTTCGAGGTTCATCCCCATCGCCTTCGTGAGCGTGGCGACCAGGTCCATCACGCCGACCGGCTTGTCGATGATGTCGACGCCGTCCTTGTCGGTGGCGCCGATGGCCTGTCCGTTCTTCATCCCGCCGCCGCCGACGACCACCGACCAGCTCCTCGGCCAGTGATCTCGGCCGGCGTTCTGGTTAATCCGAGGTGTCCGGCCGAACTCGCCCATCCAGACGATCGTCGTCGTTTCCAGGAGGTGTCGCGCTTCCAGGTCGGCGACCAGCGACGACATCCCCTTGTCCAACTCGGGGAGAAGCCGCTTCGAGAGGGCGTCGAAGTTATTTGCGTGGGTATCCCAGCCGTCGAGTGCAACCTCGACGTAGGTAACCCCCTGCTCCACCAGCCGGCGGGCCATCAGGCAGCCCGAGCCGAACGAGCCGCGACCATACGCGTCGCGGACGGCCGCCGACTCCTTCTCGAGGTTGAACGCGTCCTGATACCTGGAGTTCATCATTCGGAGCGTCTTCGCGTAGACCGCCTTGTGGTCGAGGGCGGCCTGAGCCTTCCGCTGCGCGATGAACTGGTTCTCGACCTGACCGAGCATCCGAAGCCGGCGGTCCATCCGCCAGGCCTCGACGTCCTTCGGCGGCTTCAGGTTGGCGATCGGAGCGTTCGGATTCTGCACGACGAACGGAGCGTACGACATTCCCAGGAATCCGGCCGCGGACCCCGGCGTGTTGATCGAAATACAGTGGGGAAGGTCAAAGTTCGAGAGCTTCTCGCCGAGCTCCAGCGCACAATACGAGCCGAATCCCGGGTGGGTCACGGTCGGATTCGGGGCATAGCCGGTGTGCATCAGGTAGTTGCCGCGCTCGTGATTTCCTTCTTTCGAATCGAGCGAGCGGATGATCGAGAGATTATGCATTTGCTTGGCGGTTTTCGGCATGTGCTCGGAGATCATCACGCCGGGCGCCGAGGTCGAAATCGGTTTGAACGGACCGCCGTTCTTCTCGCTCTCGGGCTTGAGATCCCAGATATCAAGGTGGCTCGGGCCGCCGCCCATCCAGAGAACGATCAGGCTCCGATTGGTCTTGCGCAGCGACTGGGCGTTGGCCTGCATCGCCGAGAACAACTGCATCGCTGGGACACCCAGGGCGGTGGCGGCCAGGTGGCCGAGCCAGTGCCGCCGGGTCATCCCGCCGAGGGGTCGGATCGCGTCGGACATCGGACGAACCTCCCGCCGCGGGTCCACGCGGATCGATCCTTTCCCGCGCCCGTCTACTCGGCGGGCCAGGGTCGGATCGCTCGGTGTGAACCCATTCGCAGCGCGCCTGGGTTGAGGGGTCAGTGAATCAGAATAAACTCGTTGGAATTCAGGAGCGACCAGAAGAGATCTTGGAGCACTTGCATTCCGTCGGGATAGTTCTGAAAATACGAGCTCGCCTGGTGAAGCTCGCGGGTGGTCGGTCGTCGGCTCAGGGCGGCCAGGTAAATCGACTCGATCATGCGTGCCTCGGACGACCTTCCGCCTTGGGCCGCCTGGGCACAGAGTTCGCCCACGAAGCTCCCCGGCTTGCCCGAGAGTGCTTCCTGCATCAACTCGCCGTTCATCATCATCAGCGCCTGGGGAATGGTCCCCTGGAAGCTCGTGGATTCCTCGGCCTCGTCGTTGGCGAAGGCGAAGATGAACTGCCGGAGCCAGGCGTCCCGTCGGCGGTTGCCGTCGTCGGGAGCTCCCGCCTTGTGGGCGGACGTCGCCGTCAGAAGCGAGTCGAAGAGCTGCTCGGGCGACATCGGCCGCAGAGGCATTGAGGCAAAGAGTCCGTCGTCCTTCTCGCTCCCCTTGCCCCGAACACTACTAAGCTGGTAGGCCCGGCTCGCTGTGATCCACCGGCAAAGCTTCTTCACGTCGTACCCGGATTCCTGGAAATCCTTCGCCAGTTTTTCCAGGACCTCAGGATGGCTGGGCGGGTTGTGCGGGCCGAAGTCGTCGACCGGATTGACGAATCCTCGACCGAGGAAATGAGCCCAGGTCCGATTCACAAACGCCTGTGCCGTGGCCTCGTTCTTCGGGTCGGAGATGAGCTTGGCCAGCTCGGTCCGGCGGATGATATCGCCTCCCTGGCTGATCTTCCGACCGTCGATGAATCGGGGGAAGGCGATCCCCACCATTCCGTTCCGCTTGTCGTAGCTGACGTAAGCGTCGGTCGGGTTATCCGTCAGAACCGTGTGGTCGTAGGCCTCGCCACCGGTCTCGTTCGCCTTCATCACGTCTTCGGTCTTGATCCCCTTGAAGAAGGCGTTGATCCCCCAGAAATCGGCCTGCTTCCAGTCGTTCGAGGGGTGATCATGGCACTGCGTGCACTGGATCTGCTTGCCGAGGAACAGACGGGTCGTCTTCGAGGTCAGCGGGACGGCCCCAAACTCCAGGTGCGCCAGAACGTAGTTCGCGGCCCCGTTTTCCTTGTTCGACCCGGTTGCGCCGACCAGGTCGCGCACGATCTCGTTCCACGGGCGATCCGCGCCGAACTGCTTCCGCAGCCAGTTGTTGAGCGCGGTCCGGTCGACCTGCCGCCCCTGGTTGCCCCGGCCGATCAGCAGAACCGCCCACTGGGTGGCGAAGTTCTTGGCGAAGTCCGGATCGTTCAGCAGATATTCGACCAGCTTCCCTCGCTTATCGGATTCGCGAGTGTTCAGAAAAGCCCGGGCCTCTCGAAGGCTGGGAACCCGCCCGACCAGATCGAGGTAGACCCGCCGGAGAAATTCCTCATCCGTCGCCAGTTTCGCCGGCTTGATCCCGGCCGCCTCCCAGGCCGCGGCGATTCCCTCGTCAATCGCCGCTACCTGCGGAATCGACGAGGTCCTCTCCTTCGCGGACGTCCCTTGCTTTGAGGGCAGATCACCCGCCTTCGCCCGGTCCAGCAGACCTCCGGCGACCACCAGCACCGCGGCCATCCCGATCCACATCGCGGCCGGTCTCTCGTGTCGAGTCCGAGAGCGGGCCCTTGCCGTCCCATCGAATCTCATGGAAAGTCACCCCGGGTCCTGGCCTGAAATCCTGATCCTCGACACCGCGCCACGACGTATCCCACACCCACCCCCAGCACCTCGGCCGGCTCGCCATTCCAAGGGATGGGTGATGTCTTGATTCTTTGCGGGATGAATGCAGTTCGACTTTATTCATTCTACGAACTCCTGGGCCCTCCGTGACAAGTACGTCCACAGGATATTCGGATGATTCCGTTCGCTGGACAAACACGCATGCTTGGCCGCCGTCAGATTCCTGGGAAGGCCGCGCGGGTCCTCTAAGAAAAGCGCGAGTCGGGCGTCTAAGGGTGGGATGGAACGCGGTCCCTTGCGAGGAAGGCCATGTCCAGACGACCGGACGATGGGTGCGACGACTGGGTGCAAGCGGCGGTCAGCCGGTTCGAGGGCTCGTTGCGGCTCTATGCCTCACGGTTGCTCCGCGACACCGAACTGGCTCGGGACGTCGTGCAGGAGACCTTCCTCAGGCTTTGCAAGGCGGATCGTGTTTCCGTTCAGGATCACCTGGCTGAGTGGCTGTTTACCGTCTGCCGGAACCGGGCGCTGGACGTCTTGAGGAAGGAGCAGCGCATGATCCCGTTACGTGAAGAACAGGTCCGCCGATGCCTCAGCACCGACCCCAGCCCGATCGACCTCGCCGAGCGTCGAGAGCTGGGTATTCGGGTGCTGGAGCTGATGGAGTCGCTGCCGGCCGGGCAGCGCGAGGTCCTTCGGCTGAAGTTCCAGAACGGCTTCTCCTACGCGGAGATCAGCCGGATCACCGGCCACAGTATTTCGAATGTGGGCTACTTGATTCACGCCGGGATCAAGACGCTCCGGGGCAACCTGTTCGAAGGCCAGGCGGCCGAGGCCCATGCCTGAGAGGAGACCCAGAGATGACCTTCGATCCCAATGACCCGCGTTTGACCGCCTTTGTCCTTGGCGAACTGGACCCCTCCGAACGCCCCGAGTTCGAGGCGATCCTCGAATCCTCGTCCGAGGCCAGGCAGGCCGCCGACGAGATCCGCCAAACGATCGGCTGGCTGACCGACCACCTCCGCGACGAGCAGTCCGCGCACGATGAAGCCCCTCGTCCGAGCAGCCCAAAGTGCACGTGCGCCGCGAGCGTCGGCACCTGCATGGTGCCGATCACCGCCTTGTACAGCACGGCCTTCTCCTCCACGAGGCCCACCAGGTCGTCGATGGTCTGCGGCGCCGTGGGCGACGCCTCCAGGCGGCGCGGCCGCAGGCGCGGGAACTTCTCAAAGTAGGGCCGCGCCGCCTCCAGCGTCTCGGCGTAGCGGCCGTTCTTGGCCGCCTCGTAGATGTCGCCCGACCGGCTCTGCGGGTTGTCCGGCGCGGCGCTCGGCGGCCCATCGGTGCGCAGACCGCCGCTGGCGTCCGCCGCGCGCCGCCGCTCCTCGCCCGCCTCCGCGGCCCGCCGGCGCTTGTCCTGCGTCGCGCTCGTCCC
>DAIDJI010000464.1 GCA_027451455.1 Planctomycetales bacterium
GTTCTTCGCGAGGAACGGGCCGAGCGGTTGGTACTCGAACGCTTGCACGTCGCGCGCGGACCAATCGTTCAGCAGGCACAGCCCGAACACGTGCCGCTCGGCGGCGGCGATCGGGATCGCCTCGCCCGTTTTCTCTCGATTGAGGAGATGATGCAAAACCTGATAGCCCTCGCGCGCGATTCGACGGACCTCGCGCGACTCGATCGACGACGAGGGCGGATCGACGATCCCCGTCCGGATCGCGAGCGCGGTTTTCAGCATCCGACGGCCGGCTTCCCATTGCGATTCGTCGGAGGTTGGGGCGATCGCGTCGAGCTGGCGGCGGCGGGTCTGGATCAGATAAGCTTCCAGTTGTTCGGGCGTCTTCCGGTCCTTCGGCGCGGGGTGGCTGGGACCGAAGGTGAGGAGGTCTTCGGGCTTCTCGGTCTGCTGCTTCCCTTCGCGGGTCTTCTCGGGCTCGTCGAGGCCGAGGAGCCATCGGCCCATCGCCGCGTAGACGGCGTTTCGGCTCGTCTGGTTGTAATTGTGCGGGAAGTTGAAGACCTGCGCGCCGACGCGGTTCGTGGAGCCGATCAGCGAATACACGCCCCGGATTGCCGGGTAGGCACGCTCCATCGTGAGCTTCGTCCAGTCGCCCGAGGCTCCGACCAGGTAGAGCGGGCGCGGGGCACACATCGCGGCGAACTCGACATTATCCGTACCGATCCGGAGGCCCGCGGCGTTCTCGCAAACGCAGCCGCCCTGGAAGCTGTCGGAGACCATGACCACCGGCGCGGAGATCTTGATCCGGTCGTCGAGCGCGGTCAGAAGGAAGGTCTGCGTCCCGCCGCCCGATTCGCCCGTGCAACCGATCCGGGTGACGTCGACGTCCGGGAGCGAGGTCAACCAGTCGAGCGCCCGGATGCTGTTCCAGGTCTGAAGCGTCGGCAGGCTGAGGCCCCAGTGGCGGAGGCGATCGTTCAGAAATTCATGCGTAAACGGCTTGCTGTCGTTGTAGCCGACCATGTCGTACATGAAGACGGCACAGCCGAGTTTTGCCCATCGAATGCAGCGCTGCTGGACCTCGGGATTGAGCCGTCCGTCTTCCCAGTGGCCGTGTGGGCAGAGAAGACCGGGGATCTTGCCGGAGGCGCTTTCTGGCCGATAGAGATTGCCGCTGAGTGTGAAGCCGGGGAAGGTTTCGAGGACGACCCTCTCGATGGTGTATCCGTCGCGATGGAGCTTGCCGAAGACCTGGGGTTTCAGGGGTGTCTTCGGGAACATCGGCCAGAGGCCGAGCGTGACGAGCAACTGGTCGCGGAGGTGCGCCCGGCGGTCGAGCCAGGCCTCGGCGGTGGGCGGGGCCTCAAAATCGGCGCCCTGCTGATTTGTCCGGACCTCGCCTCGGCGCCGATCCGGGGAAGCCTCGATCGTGTCGACCCGGCCGCGGAGGAGGTCGAGGCTCGGCGACGACGATTTCTGGGTGGAGAGCCGCAGGAACGCGGGGACCGGTCGCGGGGCGGGCTTCTTTTTGGCCTTCTTCTTCGCGGCGTCCTTGTCGGCCGGCTTTTTCTCCTCGGGATAGGCGACGACGATTTTGAGCCGACCATTGGAGGCGATCTTCACCGTACCGAGGTCTTGCCATCGAGGGACGGTGTCGCCGGGGCGGTGCTGGAGCTTGAGGGTGATCGTCTCGCCTTCGGTGGTGAGGCTCCAGTCGTCGCGCGAGGGGGCCCAGACGGAGACGGTCGCCTCGCCAACGAATCCGGGGGCGACGCCGACGGCCAGCGAGGGGAAGTCGCTGGCCGGGTAGATCGTCGAGGTGATCGGCTCGGCGGCGTTGGTGGTCGTTGACAGTACGAGGAGGATTGCGAGCGTCGCGATCCTTCCGTGGAATCGGCGGGATGAATGGGTCCGTGGCATCGGGGTCGGGACTCCGCTCCGAGGAAGATCGCGGCGCGGGGCCGATCCGGCGCCGACCTGGCGTTTCATCGTAACCGGCCCGCTCGCGAACACAAGCGGCGAGGGTCGATCGTGAGTCGGTTGCGTTGCGGGAACTGCTACAGAATAAGGACTCCGCGTGGGGGCTCTGGGAGCGTTCCCCCGGAAACCGGCGTTTTTCTCGGCACTTTCCCCGATCGCGTTTCGTGCGGCACGATTTTTCGACCACGCCGCCAACCATGCGGGGTTGTGTTGCGTAGTAAACCGTAGCGTCCTCTGACCGCCTCAGCTCACCGTGTGGTCCCCTTCCTCATGATGGTCCTTCACCCCGCCAAGCCGCTGTTCGATTGGGCGTCGCTCGAAGATAGCCCCTCGCTCCAAACCATCAAGGATCTGCTCGCCGCCCTCCCCGATGGCAAACTGCTCGAATCGCTCCGCCGCGGCCGCGGCAAGGGCCGCAACGACTACCCCGTGCACGTCCTCTGGGGCACCGTCGTCTTGCGGGTCGTGCTGCGACATGTCACCACC
This sequence comes from Planctomycetales bacterium, assembly GCA_027451455.1. GTDB lineage: Bacteria > Planctomycetota > Planctomycetia > Isosphaerales > Isosphaeraceae > JAKAUH01. Next base: position 2,449 of record DAIDJI010000464.1, read on the forward strand.
GAGGCCACGCTCGCCGAGTTGCGCCGTAATGAGGGCCTCCGTCGTCTCATTGGCATCGAGTCCGAATCCGGCGTGCCCAGGCCCTGGAACATCTCCCGGTTCGAGGAAGTGCTCGGTCAACAGCCGCACCGCACGCTCCTCAAGGAGATCTTCCATGAGCTGATCCGCCGGCTCGGCGCCACGATTCCCGACCTGGGGCGGACCACCGCCGGCGACGCCACGGCCCTCGCGGCGCGGAACAAGAAGGACCAGGCGGCCCAGGAGGAGATCGCCGAGGGACTGCCACAGGCCAGCGGCGGCCGCAAGGAGTACCTGGATGCGGAGGGGAAGGTGACGAGGGTGGTCGAGTGGTTCGGCTTCAAGCTCCACCTGCTGGTGGATGGGAAGCACGAAGTGGTCCTGTTCTACGAGATCACCGATACCCGGGCCGGCGACGGCGAGACGCTGCCGGTGATCCTGAAGCAGGCCGAGGCCAACCTGCCCGCGAATCGGATCGAGACCTTGGCCTATGATAAGGCGGCTGATAGCGACGAGGTCCATCGGACCCTCTCCGGCAAGGGGATCACGCCGCTGATCCAGATGCGGAACCTGTGGCAGACGGAATCCGAGCGGATGCTCCCGGGACACGACGGGTCGTCGAACGTGGTCTATACGGAAGACGGAACGATTTATTGCTATGATAAGGTGAGCGAACCACCGGTGCGACACAAGATGTCCTACATTGGTCACGAGCCGGAACGGGAGACGCTGAAGTACCGCTGCCCGGCGAAGCACGAGGGGTTCGAGTGCCCGATGTCGGGTGTGTGCAACGCGGGCAAGACGTATGGCAAGACGGTGCGAGTGCCGCGTGGAGTGGACCCGAGGCGGTTCCCGTCGTTGCCGCGGGCGACGAAGAAGTTCGAGCGGATGTACAAGGGTCGGACGGCGGTCGAGCGGGTCAATGCGCGGCTGAAAGTGTACTGGGGAGTGGACGACGGGAACGTCAAAGGAGCGCGGCGGTTCTTTGCTCAGGTGGGTGTGGTGCTGGCGGTGCATGCGGTGTTCGCGACGCTGCTGGCCCAGTCGCCGCGGCGTGAGGGGACGCTGGGCAAGATCAGCCTGAGCCCGATCGCCGCGGCGTTGCGAGCCCAGGCCGAGAAAGATCCGACGATCGCGGTCTGAGGGACAGAAACCGGGAGAAGAACAGGCCGATCGATTATCGTGGTGCGCGCCGAGCGAGCGTGGAGACCGCACGAGGCCACGCAGACGACGAATCCGATGGGCCAAGAGGCCGAAACAACGGCCTCCAGCCCCGAAGCAGCCATGGATGCCCCGCCAAAATTACAACGACAACGCAAACCCCTCGTCGATCGTCAAGAGGAGTTGGCGGGTCGGTGGCCGCGAGTCAAGATGGATGGGGTAGGTCGGTTCCATCGGGGCAAGGGGTATCATCCGGGGTGGTCGCGTCGAGGTCGCCGAGCCGATCGACCTTCGCGACGGCTCGGAAGAGATCATCGTCGGATCGCCGGGACGGTGGCCGGCCGACGCGGATTCACCGTCGACGCACGAGAAGATCGCGGCAATGGACGCGATTGACCCGACCATAGCGGCGCAAGCCACCTGGGACGCCGAGCGCCGGAGGCTCCGGGATTGGGAGAAAGCGCGGTTTTGAAGCGTGCGGGGAGCAACCTCGGGGGATGTGGGAATGAGTCAGGTCGAGCAGATTCAAAGTGCTTTCAGCCTTCCCGGCGGTAGCGGGCGTTACCTTGAGGCCGTTTACGAGTTCGTGGCCTGGCTGGAGCCACGAGCCTCGACGACGCGAGAAGATGCCTTCGGCTGGTTCCGTGACCGATTCAATGCCGTCAAGTCGGCCCCTTATTATCTCCCATTGCTGAGGGACTTTGGTGTCGTCGAGATGGAACGCGGTCGGTACGGGGCGATCCGGATCACCGAGATGGGGCGCGCGGTCCTGCACGCCGAGCGATCCGCCGGAGAACGGATCGTTGCCGACAGATTCTTGACTCACTTCGTCGCGAGTCGGGAGATCCTCCGGCTCTTCGCTGAATCCGACCGGCCGCTCGGTCTCGGCGAGATCCATCGGATGCTCGGACCGAGCTTCCCATCCTGGACGACGCCGACGCAGATCGACTTTCGACTGAGCTGGTTCCAATCACTCGGGCTACTCCGGCCGGTCCGTGGCCGGGTCTTCGAGATTACGGAACTCGGTCGCGAGTTCTCCGCGAAGTACCCGCCCGAAGTTGCTCCGAGGGTTGCGGCTGTCGCGATCGTCGCGGATCGACCGGGGCCTGCGCTGGGGCCGCTGGATTCCCTCCTGGAGGAATTACGATCGGCTGCGACAGACTCGGCACAACCGTCTCGCTTCGAGGCCGCCCTGGCGCGGGCCTTCGAGCGACTAGTGGGTCACTTGGCTTGCGCGTGGCCATAATCGACCAGGTTGGGTATGATGGCCAGGGTCTCACACCACGGAGGCCGCCATGTCCCGCCGCAAGAAGGACCCGCTCCGCGAACTGACCGAGCCG
>DAIDJI010000465.1 GCA_027451455.1 Planctomycetales bacterium
CGGTCTACCGCCAGGAGCTGGCCCGGGCGCTCGACCACCTCGGGTCCCTCGCGGCCGAGCGGCCCGGGGGCCGGCCCGAGGCCGAGCGGCTGATCCGACGATCGATCGAGCTCCGCGACCGGCTCGCGGCCGACTCGCCGGAAGTCCCGGCCTATCGGGAGGAGCTGGCGCGGGCGCTGCTGGGCCTGGCCGGGCTGCTGGACGACGATGGACGACCGGCCGAGGCCGAGCCGTTCGCCGCCCGATCCGTCGCGCTGCTGGAGGAGTTGCAAGGCGGCGATCGTACTGGGTCGTCGAGTTCGCCATCCCCATGGCGGCGCCCGTTAATCGAGGCGCTGGAGCGGCACGGAGCGCTTTTGATGCTGGTAGCGCGTCCGGTCGAGGCCGAACGGGCGCTCCGTCGGGCGCTCGATCTCCGGGGTCCGACATTGTCCGGCACGACCGATCCGGCGATCGCGACCGACCGGGCCCGGCTCTCGGCGTTGCTCTCGGCGCGGGGGGAGTTGTCGGAGGCCCGGCGCCAGCTCGAAGCGGCTGCGGACGCCGAGTCCTCGCCGACCGCCCGGGCGCACGTCCTGATGCGGGCGGTTCGGCTCGCTGGCCGGGATCCGTCGCTCTCATCAGGGGCCCGCGACCGGACGATGCGGGCCGACGCGGTCCGGGCGATCGAGGCGCTGCAAGGGTCGGTCGAATCGGGCGACGACCCGGTCGCGCCGTACCTGCTGGCCTGGTATCTGACGTCGTGCCCGGTCGAGGACCTGCGTGACCCTTCTTCAGCGATCGCGATCGCCCGAGGGCTGCTGGAGCGTGCGCCGGGGTCGTGGGCGGCCTGGGCGGCGCTGGGGGCGGCCTGCTATCGCGACGGCGACGCCGACGCGGCCGTCGACGCCCTGGATCGCGCCGCCGCCCTCAACCGGGGCGAGCTGCTCCACTACGGTTATTTCCTGGCGATGGCCCGACAACGGATCGGCGATCCCGGCCCCGCCCGGAACGCCTTCGACCGCGCCGACCGCACTCTCCCGCCGGACGACGAGATCGCCCGCCTCCGCGGCGAGGCCGCCGCGGTGCTGGGGATTGAGGTAGATACCTCGCCGCGGACGGCTACCACGATCCCGTGAAGTTGGCCGTTCCGATTGCGATCGATTCGAGTCACGCCGCCCAGCGTTCGACCATGCCGAGCCGTTTCAGAACCATCGCTGACCTCTGGTGCCATGCCCCTGGCGAAGAGGCCGGCTGCGTTCCGAGGGAGGCCTCGAAGGCCGCCTGATTCCGCCTCGCCAGCTCGTTTGAGGGGTCAAGGCGGAGCGCCGCCTCAAAGTCCGCTCTCACGAACTCAGGCCGGAATCCGAGCTCTGCCCGGGAGATTGCCATCCATTCTCGAAGTTGGCTCTTCGCGGCGTCCGATCCTCGCTTCTCCAATCCGGTTTCGCACGCTGAAAGACATTTGTCGTACTGCTGTGAGACCAGGAAATGATGTGCGAGGAACAGGTAGGGCCAGACTAGGGGGCTTCCGAGGTTCGCGGCCTGCTCGAAGTCGACCAGCGCGCGCGGGTCTGAGCCATAAAGCAGGATGCCGCGTGCGACGAGCAACGCATCGTCTTCCGGTTTTGCCTGGAGCCCGAGCGAATAGTAGTGCACCGCGGCGCCCGCGTTGCCAAGGCGCTCCTGGCAGAATCCCAGGATCCCCAGCGATGTGTGAAGGGCCAAGGAACGGCTTGGTGTTCCTTCGTCTTGCTCGATTCGGCCGAGGTTTCTCTCGAGAATTGGGATGAGGTTCCGGAGCAATCGGACGGATTCGCTGGTGGCTGCGTCCCCGGCCTCATGGAATCGAATCTGCGCCGCTCGTGACACGACGATCGGAGCGTATTTTCCCTCATCGGCCAGCACTTCCCCGGCGAGCCTTGACGCCTCCTCCGGGTCGACTTCCGTGAGAACGGCCAGGTAGATGGCGAGATAATTTGCTCTTGTCGGATCTTTCCGGGCTGCATGGCCATGGAACACCGAAGCGACCTCGGGATGGCCAGCTCCGGACCAAATCCTCCCTCGTAGGTAACTTAGCAGTGCCGGTGAGATACAATCCTGGCATCGCCGCAGGAGGGCCAGCGACCGGTCCCACTCCCGCTCCTGGAAAGCCTCCATGGCTTCATTGAATTGTTGCTGGGCCTCTGCGTTCATCTCGCGCTGGTCGGTCGTCGACGGCGGATCGCTGATCGAGTAGAGGTCTTCCGAGAGCCATTGGGCTCGTTCCTTCTCGGCCGGATCCAGGACGAACCAGGGCGCGTCCATGGCGTCGCGGACGGACTCGGCCTCCGGCGAATCCTCCTTGCCGGCCGCGATCAGCCGGTGCAGATCGACGAGTCCCCTCGCCACCCGTTGGAAACTCGGGCTGCCGAGCCGATTGGGATGGTCCATGGTCACGACTCGTCGATCTGCCAGGCGGCGCGGGTGTTTTGGAGGTCGGACTGATATCTATCCACGGGCACGACGGCGACTGGAGCGATGACACCATGAGACGCTGGTGGCGGCTCCAGGTCGGGGATGAGCTCCAGCCCGTTCGCGACGCTCCCCCGCTGGAACGGGCCTGTTCCCAGGGCATAACAGGCCGTGTTGTTCGAGCCCGAGGCCCCTGGGAACAAGTGCCGAAGTCTTTTCGGGATTCTGCCAGGAGGAAGGTCACGCCACCGGGGGGCGACGGACATCCCGGTCGCGTCGAGGACCACATTCCCGGCCCTGTCAACCGTGATGTCAAACCCCGGCCTTACGCCCAGCTCAGTGGAACTGGCCGATCCGACGACGGGTAGTCCGTCCGAGGGGTCTTGCCTCATGGCTCGGTAGACCCTCGGCGCCTGGGTTGTCGGAAAGCCGGATCCGGAATTCATTACTCTATTCTATCGTCCTGTCGCCGCCCGGGCCAGGTGTGGCCGTGGTCCGATCGCGGCGGATCTCAGCCCCTGATCCAATCGCTCCGCCGCTCTGCATCGTACCTACTCCCACCCGCACCGCCGGAGGGAGTCCCACCGGCTCGGCCCCCTTGTCGTGACCGGCTATCGCCAGGAAGAACGTCGCCTCGATCGCGAACACCAGCACATACGCCACCGGGAACAGCACCCGCGCCCGACGCTGTAGCCGACGCGCCGCCTCGATCCCCTTGACGTTCAGTCGATGGTGAATGCGGATCACTAGCTCGATCGATGATAGCATGAAGACATAGGACATCAGGGCATGCGAGTCGATGAAGGTCAGGTAGGCGACCTTCGGCAGGGCGAAGTCGATCGTCATGTTGAAGACGACGATCGAGAGCAGGATCGCGACCGCGGTGCTGATCTGCGGTTGGAGCTGCGCCGGGTCGACCCAGTAGATCCCCCACGAGGCGACCACCAGGAGGATCAGAGGAGTCAGGACCCGCCAGAGGTAGAACGTGCTCTTGCGCCGGACGTCGATCGTCCAGACAAACCGTGATCGGGTCTCGTCCAGGGTCGATTGCCGATTCGTCGAGACCCGGGCGCGGACGCCCAGGATGTCCCAGTCCGAAAGGAACGCCGTTTCGTATCGGCCGACCCGCTTCGGCTCGACCCGGAAGACGACGTCGTCGACCGATCGCTCGAACGGCTCGATCAGGACATCCAGGTGCTGCTCGTCGAACGGGAACCGGCGCAGGTTCAGGAGCGTCGCGAACTTGCCGGAGAACCGGATGCGCTCCTCGACGGTCCCGTCGTCCTCGACGTGGAAGGCGACCTCGTTTTGCAACCGAACGGGCTCGAGCGCGTTGACGAAGTCGATATTGGGCGCCCAGAGGTCGTCGCGGAGCATTCGCCGACGCCCCTTGCCCGCCAGCGACGGCACCTTCCAGCTCAGGCTCAGGTAACCGGATATATCAAAGGATTCCTCTCGAGCGTTGATTCGGGCGAAGTCGACCAGGATCATCCCGACCGAGATCTCCATCGGCCGTGCCGCGTCGGGCGGGAAGGGGACCTTCGTGAACGTCGACAGGTCGTCCGCTGCCCCCCGGACCGCGACCGTCGGCATCGCCATCAGAACCGCCCACACGAACAGGCCTGGCCTCATTTGCCTTCTCGTCCACACTCCTCGGAAAGGATCACGAGTGACAGATAACAAATTACAAATTACAAATAAACTATCGATCGAGATTCTTATTGGTCGCGGTGATCTCAGCGGGTGTGAGCGGGCGGACGGCGATCGCGCGAAGGGCGCCGGTGGTTCGCCATGCGGCGAATCCGAGTGGCTCGCAGGGCCGGGTCTCGACCCGGGTGCCGACGTGCTTCTCGGCGTGCTCAACGGCGATGATTTCCTTGTCGTCGATCCAGCATCGGATGGCGGCGTCGGTCACGCGGACGCGGAAGCGATACCACTTTTTGTTTTCGAAGGGGACCGAGGTCGTCGTTTCGTTCTCGGAGGCGTCCATGCCGTCGAGGCTTGAGAGGCCGGTGACGAATCCGTGCCATCCGCCGTTGACCAGCGTGATGCACGACTTGCCGACCGGGAACGTCGCGGCGGCGAAGAAGTCCTCGCCTTCCACTCGCATGGCCTCGTAGGACAGTTCGTAATTGGTGCGTGGGAAGTCGGTGCGAGTGGTGGTGATCCCGGTGATCGGCTCGCCGGCTCCCAGGACGATCCGGCCATCCTCGACCCTCACCGCTCCGGCCCTGGTGAAATCGGCCTTCTTCCAGCCGTCGAGGGTTTTGCCGTCGAACAGGGCGCGCGGGCTCGTCGGTGCCATCCCGGCGGCAACGACGAGCGCGGCCAGCATCGCGATCCGCGTCGGACGAGGCCGGTTCCGATTCGGACTACTCGTATTTGTCGTCAGGCGGAGTTCCAGGCTCGACATTTTGGGGGCTCCTCGGCAGGACGATCGCTCGCTCATCGACCGACCGAGGATACCATCGCCCGGGCGCCGGCCGGAAGTAGGTCAGGCTTTCCAGCCTGACCCAGTCGCAGTTGCGG
>DAIDJI010000466.1 GCA_027451455.1 Planctomycetales bacterium
TCTTCGCCCGACGGGCCATCTCGTGGCAAAGCACCCGCGTCTCGACCGCGACGTACGCACCCGCGCTCATGGCGTCTCGCTCCTCTCCCATCCCCGGACGGCGCCCCAGACCTTGATGGCGTCCACGGTCTCCCCGACGTCGTGGACCCGAACGACCCGCGCCCCGTCCGCCGCTGCCAGAAGCGCCGAGACTGCGGACGCCGTCGCCCGCTCCACGACCGGCCGACCCGTGATCTTCCCGAGGAAGCCCTTGCGCGAGGTACCGACCAGGAGGGTACATCCCAGGGTGGCAAATCGCCCGAGGTTCCGCAAGAGCCGGAGGTTGTGCGCCATCGTCTTGCCGAAGCCGATTCCCGGGTCGATCGCGATCCGATCGGGCCCGATTCCGACCGAGCCCGCCCACTCCACCCGACGCGCCAGGAACTCATAAACCTCGGCGACCACATCGTCGTAATGAGGCGCGTCCTGCATCGTCCGCGGGTTGCCCTGCATGTGCATCAGGACCACGCCCGCGCCCGAATCGGCGACGACCCGCGCCATCTCCGGATCGCCGGTCATCGCCGTGATCTCATTGACGATCGCCGCACCGGCCGCAATCGCCCTCCGAGCGACCTCGGCCTTCGTGGTGTCGACCGAGAGGAATACGCCGGCCCCGGCCAGGCCCTCGACAACCGGAAGGATCCGCCGCAGTTCCTCATCGAGCCCGATCGGCTCCGAACCCGGCCGACTCGACTCACCACCGATATCCAGCAGGTGCGCCCCCTCGGCGATCAGCCGGCGCCCGTGCTCAACGGCCTGGTTCACACCGAGATACCGGCCGCCGTCCGAGAAGCTGTCAGGCGTCGCGTTGACGATCCCCATCACCCTCGGCGCAGGATCGTCGGCCGGGATGATCGTCTGGCCCAGGGCTTCCCATCGCGTCATGACCGTCCCCGATCCTCGCGCCTCAGGCCCGGCGCGAGGAGGCGACCGCAACGGGCGGCGCTCACTGGAGATCTTCCTCGTCGAACCAGGGCTTCTCCATCATATCCACGATCTGCTTGGCGATGTTCTCCGTCACCTGTACGAAGCTGCTCAGCGTCGTCTGCCCAATCTCAGGAACGAATGGCAACGTCTCGATGATGATGGTCGGCTGGAGCTGCTTCTCCGAGTCGCGCGGCGGGTTGTGCCGGAAGTAAATCCAGACGTTCATCGTCGTGCTGAGCTGCCGGGGCAGGTTGGTCGGCGCCTCGACAATCATGTTCTTGCTATCGACGATGATGTTCCCTTCGAGAATGAAGGCGGCCTCTTCAGGAGTGCCGACGGTCCGGTAAGGAGTTCGCATGTTGATCTCCTTCGTGACCGCCTCCATGAGCATCAGTTGAAGATCGCGGCGGAACCGCTGCGACTTGAACTGGACGAACACGGTGTTGCCCTCGGTCGTGTCGAAGGGGGCCTGCATGTGCCAGCCGAAGAAGCCGCCCTCGGGATCCGGCTCGCGGGCGAACGGGCCGGAGGGAAGCATCGAGCATCCGGTCGAGAGCATCGCCGGGCCGAGGATCGCAATTGCGATCACCCATAGGGCCGCCCTGGCGATTGTCACGGATCGGGAATCGCTCATCACATCATCCCTCCGGGCATACCCATGCCCATCCCCGGCATCCCGCCCATCATCCCGCCCATCATTCCGCCCATCATTCCGCCGCCCATCGGGTTGTTCGAGCCCGGCGGGATGATGATCTTGCTGGGCTTCGACGGCTTGCGTGGGAGCTTCGCGAGCGCGGTTAGCTCGACCTTCGCCTTGGCGGCCCAGGGACTTCGGGGCCACCGCTGGGGAATCCAGCCGAAGTAATATTCGGCCGACGCCACCTTGCCGGCCCTCTTGTAATAGGTCCCAATATTGAACGCCTTCTCGGCCTCGGCCTCGTTGATGTGGTCGAGGGTCGTGATGAGCTTGGGGTTGCCGGCCTGGCTCTCCGGGTAGGTCGCGTAGACCCGACGGACCAGCTCGCGCGCTTTTTCCAGGCCGGAGGCATCGTACTCGGGACCGAGGTAGCCCTTCATCCGCGAGTCGATCGCGGTGAGGTAGGCGTATTGGAGGAAATCGCTCTTCTTGCTGGAGAACTCGTCGATGAACTGCTCGTAATAGACGGACGCCGTCTCGTAGTCCTCGTGCTTGTAATAAAAGTCGGCCAGGTCGATGGCAGCCTGTTCGGCGAGCGGGCCGGTCGGGTCGTTGAACCGAACGTGCTCCAGCTCCTTGATTCCCGAGCCCTGCACGTCGATAAGCGGGAGCCGGCCGTCGAAGTGCGCCAGCAGCGGCAGTTTCTTTTCGGCGGGTAGCTTGGGATCCGACTGCGAGAGCCAGATCTGCGCCAGCTCATACTCGCGGCGGACAAGCTTCTCCTTGTAATTCGTGGCCGGATATTCGTTATAGAGCTTCATGTAGCTATCGGAAGCCTTGGTGTAGGCTTTCCGCTGAAACTGGCTCTCGGCCAGATACCACGAGGCGTTCTCGCCCCAGGTCGAGCCCTTGCGATCCTTGGCGATCTTGGCGAACTGTTTCTCGGCCTCCTCGAAATTCCCCTTCTGAAAGAGGCTGATGGCGGCGTCGAGTTCGGAATCCGCCTGGGGATCGGGAGCGGGCTTGGCGAGCGGTCGCCAGCCGTCGGAGCCGAGGACCAGCGTCGACGCCGGCGGCCCGGCCGCGGTCGACTTCGGCATTGGTCGAGGAGTCAGCCAGCGCTGGAGGAAGCTCCCGGGATCGGTGGACTTGCTATCCCCGCGCTCCTCGGGCGTCATCCGCTTGAAGAGACTTCCGTCGTAGGCGGCCCGCCACTTGCTGATCGGGCTGACGTAGGTCGCGCAGCCGGCGGCCGGTAGCGCGGTGATCGTCAGCAAAGCTGCGGCGATCCGTCGGACGTTCATTTTCAGGCGGATCATTCCGTTCACACTCCCATCAGGGGACGGAGTCGCGGGCGGTGCCCGAGGACGTGGCTGATGACCGCGCCAACGGTCTCTCTCGCCCGGACCAGGCCCATCGACGACGGATCCAGCCCGCGCCAGGCGTCGCCCGGACTGGCGAGAGCACGGATCGTTTCCAGCTCGCCAGACGTGATCGAAACCACGTGCGGCGGGCCGGTCCGGCAGGCCTCGCAGAGGACACCCCCGGTCGCCAGGCCGAACCAGATCATTCTCCCCCTCGGCTCGACCGGCGCCCCGCAATGGGCACACGACTCGAGCGCCGGCATCAACCCCAGTTCGCGCAGGCAGGCCAGCTCGAACCGGAGCATCCTCCGCGACCGCAACTCGGGCTCGCCCAGATGCCGTAGCGTGATCCGCGCCGCGTCGAAGAGCTTCGGATGCGGATCGTGGAGGTCGGTCAGCTCGTTCAACAGCTCGGCAACGTAATAGCCGGCATACAGGGCCGCCAGATCGCGGCGCAGAGATGCAAAGCGCTCCACAGGTGCCGCCTCGGTCAGGAGGTCGAGCGCCTCGGACGCCTTGGGGATCAGCACAATATCCGAAAGCCCGAGCAGGTCAAGGCCACCCTGCATCGACGACTTTGGCCGCCTCGCTCCCTTCGCCAGCACGCCGACCTTCCCCAGATCCCGGGTAAAGAGCGTCGCCACCAGGCTGGTTTCGAAGACCTCGATCGTCCGGATCACGATCGCGAGGGTCCGGCTCGTCGGCACGCTCCCGCTCCCCGGCCTGCAAGGCCGATCGATCCCATCCATCGCCCGATTTCCGGCGTCCGCCGGGCCATCCTACCCGATCAATTGCCGGCCGACCCGGCCGCCTTCGCGGCGATCTCGCCCGCGAGATGACCGGTGCTCCAGGCGGCCTGAAAATTGTAGCCGCCGATCAGGCCGTCGAGGTCGAGTACCTCGCCGGCGAAGTGCAGGCCGGGGACGATCCGACTCTCCAATGTTTTCGGGTCGACCTCGTGGAGGGCAACTCCCCCGCTGGTCACCTCCGCCTTCTCGAAGCCAAGCGTGCCGACGATCGGCAAGGGAAGTCCCTTCAGCGCGTTGACCAGCCGGTGCCGCTCGTCGCGTGAAAGGTCGGGCCCCATCCGCGCCCCTGGGACGCCCGCGGCCGAGACGAGACACTCGGCCAGCCGCTTTGGAACCGGGTCGGGCAGGAGCGAGGCGATCGGTCGACGCCCGCGCCGACTCTCGGCCTGAAGGGCCCGGTCGAGGTCCTCTTGCGAGGCGCCCGGCAACAGATCGAGCCGGAGAACCAGCCGCCCGGGCTCCTCCGATCGCGCCACGGCCCGGCTCACGTCGAGGATCGCCGGACCGGTCAGCCCGAAATGCGCGAACAGAACCGCCTCGCGCCGCGATTGCAGCGGGTCGCCGTCGCGGTCGTGAACCGAGGCGACGGCATCGGCGAGCGTGATCCCTCTCAGGTCGGCGACCCATCCCGGCTCGACCCGTAGCGGGACGAGCGCCGGCCTGGTCTCGACAACCGAGTGGCCGAGCCGCCGGGCTATCTCGAATCCGTCGCCCGTGGTCCCGCAACCCGGGTAAGACAGACCGCCGACGGTCAGGATCACCCGACGCGCCGCGACCGATGCACCGGCCGTCCGGACGACAAAACCCTCCGACGTCGGCTCGATGTCCACCGCCGCGGAATGCGGCCGGAACTCGGCCCCCGATCGTTCCAGCCGGCCCACCAGCGCTTCCAGAACGTCGACGGCCCGATCCGAGGCCGGAAAGATCTTGCCGTTGGCCTCGACCTTCAGCCGAACGCCGGCCTCCTCGAACAGTCGGACCGTCGCGTCGACATCGAGCCGCCGGAGCGAGGGTCCAAGAAACGCCCCGTTCTCGCCAAACGCCTGCTGAATCGCCCGCGCCCCCCGGCACATCGCAGCGTCGAACGCCGGGTCAATCGGCCCGCCGACCGTCTCGATCCGACGAAGCCCGCGCGCGTTGGTGACGTTGCATCGCGTCCCACCGGAAATCAGAATCTTGAC
>DAIDJI010000467.1 GCA_027451455.1 Planctomycetales bacterium
GCCGATCGAATCGTCAATGCCGAACTGAGCGACGGTTGGGCCTGGTAGGAATTCAGCGATCAATCCCGTCGCATGGGATCAATCGGTCCCTCCGGCCGAGTTTGGGTTCGTTCGCGCGGATTTGCGGCCGATCACCGCTTCGAAGATCGGTTTTCGGCGCCGAAACGGTTTCGGCGCCGAAACTCCTGACTGCCAATCTGGCAGGGTTGGGTTCGTTCGCGCGACTTCGCTGGTCAACGGTGTCGCCAGATACGTCTGGTCGATCGGATGGAAGGGCTGGCGCCACTTCTTCGGGACAGCACGACGACGACCATTTTCGCGGTCATTCCGCGACCGGAGGCGCCTCCAACCCGGTCGCGGCGGATTCTCTGCGGATCGGATTGCCAATGAGCGTCGAGAACAGGATATCCCCTGTTAGACGACAGGGGCTTCCCGCGCATTCCCTTTTTTGTTGACTTCACAAGAAATTTGCAAATCGGCATTCAGCGCCGATGGGCTGGTCGACGGTCCGGTGGGATGATGTGGTCGGCAAGCGGAGCGACCGGGCCGGTCGAGGTGTGCATGCAGGGAGAGAACCGACCGTTGGGGAAGGGAAGGGACGGACGAAGATCGAACCGCGCCAGGTGAGGCGAGGGGGGAATGAGCGGGGCGGCATCGCTCGGTGAGAGGCGATGCCGCCGGATCGTGGGGATCGAAAAACCCGATGGGCGCTCAGACCTGGAACGAGCTGCCGCAGCCGCAGGTCTTGACGACGTTCGGGTTGTTGAAGACAAACCCGCGCTTCTCGAGGCCGTCGTAGTAATCAACGACGGTGCCGTCGAGGTAGGGGTCGTACTTCTTCTCGACGGCGAGTCGGACGCCGTGGGTTTCGATCACGCGGTCCTTCTCGGTGGTCTCGGTGTCGAAGCCGAGGCTGTAGGAGAAGCCGGAGCAGCCGCCGCCCTGGACGCCGACCCGAAGGATCAGCTCGCCGCCCTCGGGGACGCTGTTCTCCTCGACCATCTTCTCGATGATCTTCTTGACCTCGGTAGCCGCCTTTTCGGTCAGGATCACACTCATCCGTATCAACTCCTCCGCGAGCGGGGTTCGGGTTTTGAGGATTCGCTCCACGTTCCATTATCATCATAGCAAGGCGTCAAATGGCCTGTCATCCCGAGAGTGGGCTCCAGGCGACGGCCTGGCCTCGGAGCCGATCGACGGCGGTGGCGACCGCCTCGGCGGCGAGGTCGACCTCTTCCTCGGTGGTGAACCGGCCGAGGCCGAAGCGGAGACTCGACCGGGCGAGGTCGTCGTCGAGGCCGATGGCCCGGAGGACGTGGCTGGGCTCGGGATCAGCGGCCGAGCAGGCCGAGCCGGAGCTGACCGCGACGTCCCGCATCGCCATCATCAGGGCCTCGCCGTCGACGTCGGAGAAGCTCAGATTCAGGTTACCGGCGAGGCGGTCGGTTGGGTGGCCGTTGAGCCGGATTCCCGGGACCTGGGCGGCAATTGCGGCGTGGAGTCGGTCGCGGAGAGCCCGGATCCGGGACGACTCCTCGTCCATCGCCCCGACGGCCAGCTCGACGGCCGTCCCCATGGCGACGATCAGGGGAACGGCCAGGGTCCCGCTCCGGAATCCCCGCTCGTGGCCGCCGCCGTCGAGCATCGGCTGCAACCGGACCTGCGGATCCCGGCGCCGGACGTAAAGGGCACCAATCCCCTTGGGACCGTAGAACTTGTGCGCCGAGAGGCTGAGCAGGTCGACGCCGTCGCGGTGGACGTCGATCGGGATCTTGCCAACGGCCTGGGCGGCATCGGTGTGGAAGAGGACGCCGCGGTCGTGGCAGAGCCGGCCGATCTCGGTGATTGGGTTGAGGGTGCCAACCTCGTTGTTCGCGGCCATGATCGAGACCAGGACGGTTCGATCGGTGAGCGCCCCGGCGACGGCCTCGGCGGAGATCCGGCCGTGTTCGTCGGAGTCGAGGACGGTGATCTCCCACCCCTCGCGGGCCATCCGGCGGACCGGGTCGAGGACGGCTCGATGCTCGGTCGAGGCGGTGACGATGTGATTCCCGCGTTTGGCGGCGGCCTGGGCAGCACCCTTGATCGCGAGGTTGTTCGACTCGGTGGCGCCCGAGGTAAAAACGATTTCGCGGGCATCGGCGCCGATGGCGAGGGCGATCTGTTCCCGGGCGTGATCGACGGCCTCGGCGGCTTCCCGGCCGAACCGGTGCGAGATGCTCGCGGCGTTCCCGTAGACCTCGGTGAAGTACGGGAGCATCGCCTCGACCACGCGGGGGTCGGTCCGGGTCGTCGCGTGATTGTCCAGGTAGATCGGCCGACGTGCGGACAAGGCCTCGCCTCCTCGGGTCTCGTGCCCGGGATCGTTCCGATACGTTTTCCTGCCCTGATCGTAGGCCCGAGGCCGCCTGCCGTTCAAGTCCAGGCCGAGCGTGATCCGGGCCGCCCTCGGCCATCGCGGGCCATCCTTGGGATCGGATCGTTGAGCCGAGCGATTCCCGGGTTGCGGGATTCCTGAGGTTCCGGTAAAGGTGAGTGGGAAAATCCGCGAGCCCTCTCGGAGCCCGAGGGGGGTCCATGATTCGACCGCTGGCAGGGAGGCCACACCATTGAGTTACGACAAGGGACAGGCGACCGAGGAATTCATCCGCTGGAGCGAGAGCTACGACCGCTGCATCTTGCAGTGGCTCATCTTTGGCCCCTCGCACCGGGCGCTCATCCGTCGGATTCGCAAGATGGTCGGAGACCGGCCGGCGCGGGTGCTCGACGTCGGTTGCGGGACCGGCCTTTTTGCGTGCCGGTTGCGGTCGGAGATGCCGAACGTGCAGGTCTTCGGCGTCGACCTTGTCGCCGAGATGCTGGAGAAGGGGCGCGATCGGTGGCATCGGCATCGAGGGCAAGTCTTTCCGGTGCAGGGAGATAGCGAGCGGCTCCCGTTCGCCTCGGGGGTCTTCGATGTCGTCACCTGCTCGAACAGCTTCCACCACTATCCCCGGCAGGAACGAGCGGTGCAGGAGATGGCACGCGTACTCCGGCCGGGGGGTCGTCTGATGATCGTGGATGGCTATCGCGACCGGCCCTGGGGCTGGTTCATCTTCGACGTCTGCGTCGCTGCGGTTGAGGGAGACATCCACCACGCCTCGGCCCGCCGGTTCCGCGAGCTGATGCAGGCCGCCGGACTCGGGTCGATCGCGCAGTACCGACATCGAGGGCCGGCCCCGTTCCTGCTCAACGAGGGGGTTGCCTCGCCGGGCTCCACCGTCGTTCCTGCCCCGCATTTCACGTCCTCGGTTGTCCGCGAGCCGGCGGCCGTAGTACGCTGAAAAGTCGTGGAGTCCCTGGTCCTTGAGTCCCTGGTTTGGGTGGCGGACGGCTCGCACCATGGGTGGCTCGGACGAGCGGTCGCCCAGCTTCCGGCCAGGGACAAAGGACGAAGAACGAGCCCATGGGAACCGTCAGCGCCGAGCAGGCTCGGGATTTCTATCGATCGGCGGCGAGCTTCTATCGCCAGACCCCCTGGCGGATGGCCGGCGAGGGGGAGACGATCGAGATCCGCTGCCAGCAACTGAGCGGCGGGCCCTGGTACGCCGTGATCCTGGGGAAGCAGATCGCGATCAAGGGGCTGATGCTCTTCGACGACCGAGAAGGGCGCCGGCTGATGCAGCGCGCCAGCTACGAGCGGATCGCCGACCGGCTCCAGACGATCGCCGTCCACTTCGAGGACGCGGCCCAGGCACGACCCGAGGACGTGGCCGAGGTCCGCGAGCACGGTTTTGAGATTGCCGGGCCGAACGCCTATCCGCTCTCGTTCCGGATGGAGATCGGCCGGCAGTTCCGAGAGCCGCACGCCTGGGAGCTGGAGCTGCTCGAAGCCTGCCTCTGGATCATCCCCGACTTCCTCAAACGAGCCCAGGACCGCAAGCCCGACATCTACGGATACGCCTTCGACGGGGCGATCGGGCGGATGTCGCTGGATCTGAAGTGGGTCCGCGTTGGCCGGCCCGGGTCGGGAGAGTCGGAGTAAAGATCCGAGAAATCGGGTGCATCCTGTCCTGTGGACTCCGGCGGGTTTGAAGCGACTCCTCGCGTCGCGGTCGGCCTCTTGTCAGCCCGCCTCGGTTTGTGGAATATCCTTTTCCCAGACCGATTGAGCCCGCCCGCGGAGCATCCCCCGTGACATCCGGCTTCCACGACGACGCACAACTCGACCACGCCCTCCAGCAGATCGGACGCAAGTTCTGCGTTGTCCGTCGCTTCGGGCGATTCGACGTTGGCGGCTCCGGGCCCGAAGCCGGTGAGGTCGTGGCCGAGGTCCCACCCTCCCGGATCGAGAACCTTGGCGATCCTCGCTTCTCGGCCGATCATGGGCTCCGGTATCCGTGCATGGCCGGCGCGATGGCCAACGGGATCGCCTCGGTCGAGGTGGTTGAGGCGATGGGACGCGCAGGGTTCCTCGGCTCCTTCGGCGCAGCGGGACTCTCGCCGGCCGCCGTCGAAAAGGCGATCGACCGGATCCAGGCCGGGCTCGGCGACCGGTCGCCGTACGCGATGAACCTGATTCACAGCCCGGCTGAGGCGGCCCTCGAAGCCACGATCGTCGACCTCTACCTGCGCAGGCGGGTGCGGCTGGTGGAGGCCTCGGCGTTTCTCGGGCTGACGCTTCCGGTCGTCCGGTATCGGGTCGCGGGGATTCGTCGGGACGAATCGGGCCGGATCGTGGCCCCGAATCGGATTATCGCAAAGGTCTCGCGCGTTGAGGTCGCTTCTCGCTTCCTGGCGCCTCCGCCGGAGAAGTTCCTCAACGAACTGGTCGCCTCGGGTGAGATCAGCGCCGATCAGGCGGGGTGGGCGTCCCGGATTCCGATGGCCGAAGACGTGACCGCTGAGGCCGACTCGGGCGGCCATACCGACAATCAGCCGGCGATCGTTCTGCTTCCGACGATGCTGGCCCTC
>DAIDJI010000468.1:0-2660 GCA_027451455.1 Planctomycetales bacterium
CTCGATGCCGAAGCCACCTCACCCGATCCAAAGGCTCCGCTCGATGGCGTCGAGCCCGAGGCGCCGGCACCGCCTCCGGTGCCGTCCTGTTGCTGGGCGAGATCCGAGGTTCCGCCGCCACCAAGGCCACTCGGTCCGGGTGCCGCGCCGGTGCCGTCCTGTCCGGGTGAAGTCCCTGTGCCCGCGATCGACGCTGGACCCTGGCCGTCGCTGGTCCCGGTCGTCCCGCGCCTGGTCCCTCCTCCGAGCGAACGAAACGGCTGGGCGATGTCGCCGGCCGCCCTGGACCCGGCCCCCTTGATCGCAGTCGCCGGGGACGACCGCTGCCAGGCAGGCCCCGAGCCAACTGTTCCAGGGCTCCCCGGCGCGGTCCTCTGGCCGACCATCTCCGTGTCGAGGGCAGAGGGACCGGACTGGATCGGTTCGAGCGGAGGCAATGAGTCGCCGCCGCTCCCGCCGTATCCCGAGCCATCCGCACCGGTCGCACCCATCCCCCCGCTGCGCGGAGCGAGATCGCCCGGGCCGGAGCGGCCCGCCCTCGCCAGCAATCGTCCCGAATGGCTTCCTGCGGGATCATTCCCAGGCCCCGACCCTGGCCCTCCGCTCGGGAATCCGCCCGGTGAAAGTCCGCCGCTTCCGGAGCCTCCGACCGTGTTCGATCCGGCGAATCCGCCCGAAGTCCCCGGGCCGACCGCTCCACGGGATGGGCCGCCGACGGACCCCGACGCCCCCGGCCAGGTGAACCCCTCGGGCCCCTCGCCGGCCGGCTTGCCGGATTCGCCTGCGCCACCGCTGAGAGCGAGCTCGGGTGGCTGGGAACCGAGGCCGGGTGGACCATCACCGCCGCTCATCCCACGATCCAGACCACCGCCGCGGGCCAGCGGCGTGGTTCGACCGGGCGAGCTCTCGGATTGACCCGGCTCGCCACTGGGCGGCCAGGTGCCGCCCTGGGCCGATTCCCTGGGCTGAATCCGATCACTTCCCGGCCAGATCGGCGGGGGTTCATCGTCGTTTCGACCTGGGGAATTCCCGGCAGAAGGCCAGTGCGCGGGCGGCTTCGACTCGGCGATCTCCAGCGGAACCGTCCCGTCCCAGGTCCGAACGTCGTCGAGGTTCGGGATGTCCACCAGTAGGTTCTGTTCGATCAACTCATAGCCGAAGGCAATTCCGAGCGGCTCCAGCCGCCCTCTCGCCTGGTAATAGGCGCGGATGCCGTCCGGGCGGATCAGGAAAACGAGATAGGGGACGGCGGGGGCGCCGTCTGGGGTCTCTGTCTGCTGGATGTGGAGCAATTCGCGGGCGATCGCGAGGATGATCGGGCTCGCCTTCGGATGGATCAGAGGCGAGAGATCGACGAGAGAAAAGGTCTGGCCGTTGGGCTGGAGCTTCACCGTGTTTCCCGTGCACTCCAGAACGATCGGCCGCTGCCAGGTCCCGTTCGGTCCCTTGTAGGGGAGGACGGCGTATCCCGATCGATGGGCGTCCTTCTCCAGGGCAGCCTTGAGGGCATCGCGCTCTCGGGCCAGGATATCGCGCTCGGCGTCGAGGCTGGCGACGTCCTGCTCGAGCTTTTCGGCCTTCCGGCTAATCTCGGCGATTTGCTGCTGAACGAGCATCTCCCGGCGTTTCCACCGCTCCGACTCCTCGATCGAGGCGCGGGCCGCCTTCTCCATGTCTGCGGCCTTGCGGTCGGCCTCTTGGGCGGCGATAGTCTCCCGGTCGATCGCCTTCTGGATGCGAGCCAGTATCGGCCCGGTGGGGTCTTCGGGCGGCCTGGGCGACGGAGGTGGAGGATCCGGTCGTCGGACGATCGCCGCCGGTGCCGGTTTCGGCTCGACCGGGACGCTCGGGCCGGTCGGTTGGGCCGGCTTCTCGGTTTTTACAAGCGATCGGGCGCGATGGTGAATCGCGAGGGCGAGGTAAAACGTCGCTCCCAGGCTGATCAGGATCAGGGCCAGGACCATGCGCTCGGTCCAGACCGCGCCCTTGCGGTGCGTCATCGGTCCCGATCCCCTCGTCCTCGGGTCGCGCGGGGCGAGTCTGCCCGGCCGGCATCCTGATCCGACCGTTGACCGCGCCACACCCGAAATCGGCAAACCGGAGCGACATCCTATAACAGGATCTCCCCCGCGGCCATGCGGATTCCGGGACGATCTCCTGGAGATCATCGGCCGATCTCGCTCGCGACTTGAAACTCTCTCCGTTTTCTCGCGCCGGGCACCGTTAAACTCGGAAAACCACGGCTCCAAGAGCCAGGATCGAGCCGGCGACGAGCCCGAAGCCCCCGGCGACCACCCACGAGGCGGCGAGGATCGCCATCAGGGCAACCACCGAAATTCTGGGCGACCGAAGACCTCCGAGCCAGGCCCCAGCCAGAGTCAAAAAGAGAGCGGCGGCGTGAGATAGGGTATCGGCGGGGATGAGTTCGAGGCCCGTCCGGGTCTCGATCGAGAGGGCCGCAGGCTGGGGGTCGTTTGGCGCGGGAAGCGAGCCGACCAAGGCGTGCGGCTGGCCGAGAGCGCGGATGCGGCTCGGCGCGGACCGCGATATCAGGCTCAACCATCAGATCGAGCAGCAATTGATATGTGTAATAGGTATCGCCAAACGACCTGAACGGGGGCCATTCGATGCCGGTTCTTGGATCTGGGCCAAATTCGCCA
>DAIDJI010000468.1:2670-4942 GCA_027451455.1 Planctomycetales bacterium
GGGCTCGGACGCCAGGCCCAGGTAATCGAGAGCGGCGTCCAGTTCGTCGCCGAGTCCGGCGTTGCGCACGGCCTCCGATACGGCCTGGTTCGCGACCGCGATGGAATCGGCCTGGCTCAGGCCGGGAGGCGGTGCGGGCTCGGGTTTACGGCCGGTCCCGCGATCAACGGCGCGCAGGGCCAGCTCGTGGTCGATCAGCAACGCGATGATCCAATCGCGATCGCGGGCCGATCCGCGGTCGAGGAAGGCCAGCGACTCGGCAATCGAGCGGCCCAACCATTCGGCCCGCGTCGCGTCGTATCGGGGGGCTGTCACCGTCTGAAGCGCTGGCCCTTTCGAGCGGACAGCAAGGCGCTTCGGGGCCGCGATCCGAACGAAGGTGGGGGTCGCCTCAACGCCGACGCCCGGCATCGGAATGGATCCTCGGCCGGATGCGTTCCAGGAAATCGGAGGTGACTGCCAGACGACGCAAACCCGTCCTGGCCGACGGGGGTCAACCGGGATCGACCAGGAAGACGGACCGGCCCTCAAGGGGACGACCGGGTCGGGCACGAGCGAGGCCCAGAGGATCGAGGCCCCGGCAGGCAGGGTGACGGTCAAAAGCCGGCCGCCGCCCGGACGAATTTCGTAGAGTCCCCGACCGATCGCGGATCCGTCGGCCAGCACGGTCATGGAGAGGGCGGCCATTTCGGCTCGCGCCTCCCCGTCTGGGTCGATCGGCTCCGTGGTCGCCCGGGGCCACTGAATCCGGAGCGCCCAGGGCTTTTTGACCCAGTACGCCCCGCCAGGCGTCCCGCCGACCCACTCGAATTCCCGGCCGCGGAACCGGCCCGTTCGAGCGATCGCTTGAAGACCGGTGGCTTCCTCGGTCAGCCCCGATCGACCGGTCGCGTTGACGACTTCGAGGTAAGTATCGACCGAGCCGTTTCCCAGCGGGGCGACGTCGGGATAGTTCACCTCGCGGGCCGAACCGATGGGCATCGAGGCGCGGAGGACCAGTCGGTGTGGCCCCCAGAATGATGGACCGGATGTCGCGATCGACCAGAAGGCCGACGGCCCGACCAGGTGCGGCGATCCCGGGCTCGACTCGCCCGGTACCGAAAGCCGGGCCTGGGGCGCCCACGACGCTGGAATCTTGAGGTTGATCCGGTCGAGCCCCCCGCCGAGAACGTCGTATCGGATCACGGCGACCCACCGGGCCAGGTTGGTATCGACGGTCAATCGGCTCTCGACGACGACCGAGACCTGCGGCGGCCGAGGCACCCAGGAGAGCTCGCCCAGGTGCCCGGCGTCCTCGACGAGATACGAGAGCCGGGGGCCGGAGACGGATTCGGGCTGCGGGACTGCCGTCGATGGAGGCGACGCCAGGAGCGTCGAGGGGGTGAGACCCGATCCGCCCCGGATCTCGGCGTTGGTTGGACCGAAAACCGCCAGCGTCGCGGGGCCAACCTCAGCGCCCGGCCAGTCGATCCAGGGGGTCCGAAGGGCAGGCCGGCGTGGGGGAACGGCGAGCGGGTCCTCATCGGTGGCGATCCAGCCGAGAAGGTGGAGCACCCTTCGCGACCGGGCTCCTCGACGGTGCCAGGTTAAGTTGAGCTTTCGTTCTCCGGTGACGGTCCAGTCGATCAGACCGTCTCCCTGCACCTGGGTGACGCGCAGGCCGGGTGGCAGCACCGCCTCGAGCACGGGCGGCATTTCGGTGGCCTCGATCTCGGCATCCGCTGCGACGATCAACCGCCCTGCCTCGATCCGAACCTGCACGGCCGGCCGCACCGCGATCCGAGGTCGGGCCGGGCCGGTCTCCAGGGTGATCGCTCGTGCGGGACCAAGCCGTTCGGTCCCGCAGAAGGTAAGCGGCTCGTCGGGGAGCGGCCCCCAGACCTTGACGAATGCCTCATCGTCGATCGATGCCGCATCGCGATCCGGTGCGAGCCGGCCCGTCCAGTCGCCCGGCCTTCGAACTCCGAGCACTCCGGTAAGTCGCTCGCCGCCGGCAGGCTGAAGTCGTGGGAACGGTCGGGCCGGCTCGCGCCCCGGGGGCTCTCCGTCGACATCGAGACCGGCTGACGGCTTCCAGTATTCGACGAAGATCGTCGCGGACGGCGGAAGTGGAGGATCGAAACTGACGACCCATTCGTCCTTGCCCGGTTCCAGCTCGCAGAGAACCCGAGAAGCGCCGGCCACCCTCACCGATCGAAGGATGATTCCCGGATCGTGCGCAAGCCGGACCGAGGCGATCTCGTCGGCCCGGTGGTAGGTCATCCGGGCGCGG
>DAIDJI010000469.1 GCA_027451455.1 Planctomycetales bacterium
GACAAAGGCCTAACCGTCCCGGGGGCTGCCCCAATCGCGTCTTCCACATGGAAGGGAGTTCGCAAGGCCCGTGCCTCGTACTGCTTCCCCCAGAGGTCACCCACCCGGCCATCGGCCGGCTCCGCCGACGAAGCCGATCCGCCCCTGCCAGTCCGAGGGCCAGCATCACGAGCGTGGCTGGCGTCCCCGCGAGCCAGAACCAGGGAAGCATCGAAGCCACCCGCTCCAGCCATGACCTGCCCCGGAGTCGATCCTCGATCAGGAGAGGTGGCGGGATGGCCGGCGTCACGATCATCGAATTCGGTTCCGATTCCGCCCGAATCGAACCGCGGGGCAGGGGGGTGATGTTCTCGGAGACAGCGATCGGGCGATCCTCGGACATCGCCGCGATCCGCCAGGCGATGGCCGCCGGCGAGGCCGCCATCAGGCCCAGGCAGAGCAGGGCGGCGCCGTAGCGAACTTCGGGCAACGTCCTTCGCATCGCGAGGCGGACCGCCGCGGCGAGAATCCCGATCGCCCCGCCGACCCAGAGGAAATGGATCATCGTCCACCCGGCGAGCATCCAGGCCCGCGAACCAGTCATCGCCTCGATCGTCATGGCCGCTTCCCCCTCGCCCCTGGTGTCTTCGGCTTCTCCCCCGAATTTTCGCCGGCGTCGAGCAGCCGGCGGATCTCTTCGCGGTCGCGGTCGCTCAGGGCCCGGTCCTCGATCAGACGGGCGACCAGCCGGCCAGCCGAGCCGTCGAACGCGCGGTCCACCAGCCGGCGGAGCAGGCCCGAGGTCGTTTCCTCGCGGCTCGACCGCGAGGCCCACCGATACCCCTTCGGGCCTTCAGCTCGGTCGACCCACCCCTTGCGCTCCATCACCTTCAGCATCGTCGCCACCGTCGTCGTCGCGACCGACCTCGACCGATTCAGTGCCTCCACGATCGGGCCCAGTTCCGACGGCCCCGACGCCCAGAGCACCTTGAGGATTTCCAGTTCCGCGTCCGTCGGATGCTCGCTCGCCGGCCTCGCCATCGCCGCGCCTCCTTTCCGTTCCGACCAAAGGGTCTACTCTTTGGATTCTACAGAATTAGAAAATAGGGTCAAGCGAGGACATCCGGCCGACATTGGTTTTTGCTGGGTCAGAGGGATTCGAGCCGCCTGGCGACCATATCGAGATCGCGATCGAAGTCGTAGCGCCGGGCGACCGACTCGAATCCCCGGCGTGCCTGGGCGCGTGCCTCATCGGGGTTCTTGAGTAGCTGGACGATCGCCGCGCGCAACGCGGATGGGTCGGACGGTTCGACGGGGGTGATCCCGTCGGGAGGTGTCAGATAGTCGGCCAGACCGACCACGCGTGAGGCCACGACCGGGCGCTCGCAGGCGAGGGCCTCGATCAGTGACGTGATACCGGCATATTTATTTTTATACATAGGAACAGCGACCACGTCGGCGTCTCGATAGAGTTGAACAAGCTCGGTGGGTGTGCTGTTGCGGTAGGTCAGGTTTGCCGGAGGCTCGGCGGGGAATTTTCCGACCCCTTTGCGCGCGGCGGGAGACCAGGCGTCGACCAAGACGTCGACGTCCAGATCTTTCGTGGCCTCGGCGAGGGTGATGTAGTCGCGGCGCTCGCGGCCGACCGCGACGACCACCGGGCGCTTCTTGCCCGGTGTGGGCGGCCCGGGTGTGAAGAATTGGTTGTCGATGTGCTGGATGAAGAGTTGAGTCCGGTCTTCCGGGACCTTGCGCTCATCTCGAAGGAACGCGAGCTGGCTGGAGCAACAGGAGACGAAGAGGTCGACCGTCTTCTCGGGGCGGAACAGCTGCGCAGCAAGTCGGCCGCGCGGCCGGTCCAGGTTGTGTACGTAGACGACGAGCTTCGGCCGGGTGGAAAGACGCTGAAACGCCGCGGCCAAAGGAATCCCAACGCCGGTGTCGAGGCAGTACACGACGTCGTCAGGGCCCAGGCGATTGGCGAGGTCTCGGGCCAGCGCCCAGGCATGCGGATCGCCTATGAGCCTCGCCCGTAGACGATCCCCGATCGTGATCGTCGTGGTAGTCTTTTGAGCCTGGTGCAGCGTCGCCCCGAGTCGCCGGGTGAGCATAGGGATCGAGTGCCTCGGCCGCTGCTTCTGGGCTGCCTGACGCTCGATCTCGTCGAAATCACTCGCGCCTGAGCAGACCAAATGGTACTTTCGCATTCGAATGGAACTCCGTCCGGATTCGCAAGGGGGCCGTCACTCGATCGAGATGCCGGCCCGCCGATCCCGTTCGACCTCTACATGTTCGATCAACACGGATTAATAACACATTGTGGTCGAGTGATATTTTGATCCTAGTAACTCATGTGCAATAACGCAGAGGTAACATTGTACGGAGTCGCTGGCCCTGTGTCGCGGGAATTTTCCAGGTGGGTCCTCCTTCTCCACCTTGATTTTTGGTGGGAGATTCGGTTGAGCCTGGTACGGGCTGTAATATGTTGCCGACGGGCTTGGCCGGGTCGCGAAGCGCATACTCGGCGACCACCTCGTTCTTCGTCCTGCAGAGAATGATCCCGATCGAGGGCTGATCGTCGGGATGCCAGAGCATGTCGTCCACGTCTGATAAATAGAAGTTCATTTTGCCAGTATGTTCCGGATTGAAGGGGTCTCCTAGAAAACTTTTTTGGCTGTGATATGGTTGTCTTTAATGACAAAATAGTAGATCGATGTAGTCGTCCTCGGCGTCGATCTCGAGCCGCTACTGCTGGCCGAGGAAGGCGAACCCGGCCCCCAGTTCGATGAGGAACTGGCGGAGGTGGGCCACGAGTCCCTGCTCGAGTTCCCGTTCCTCGGCGTCGTCCGCGATCGTCAGGAAGCGGAACTTGTAAAGATCCTTCAGCGTTTCTCGGGCGAGGTCGGACTGGAGGGCGGGGAGCGTCGTCTCGAAGTTCGTCTGGGCCCTACCCTGACGCTTGTAGAGGTTGCTTTCGACCCAGTGGAAGGCCTTCTGGAGGTCGTCGCTCAGGTGAGCGATCACGGCCTTGCACCAGCCGCTGGTTTTCTGTTTCTCGACGACGGATCGGCCGATGTGCCAGTAGAGCACGATGAGTTCACGGTTGGCGGCGAGGGAGGCGTGAAGGCGGACGGTGCGGAGGCGTTCCTTGAGCTATCCGAGGAATTCCTGATATTCTTCGGGGATCAGGTCGCCGACCTGAACGATCTGGCTTTTCGCCCTGGGCGTCGTGCCGCGCTTACTGGCCATCCGGATCCTCCTTGATCGTTGCTTCGTCCTGCGAATCCACTCCGGCGCGAGAGGCCTGGGGCCGGTCGTTGGGTGACAATCGTATTTTGATGGAGTGAGTGTACAACGGAGAATGGGCATGTTGAACCGACGCTATCTCGGATCGAACCTGCCGATCGGGCGAGACCGACCTGGGGCTCATCGCCATCACGAGTCGAGGGAGGGCCGCCCCGGGGTCCGATCCGTAGCGATCGGGTGCGACCCGGCAGGTATCTCCTCCCCGGCCGCGGCCTTCCGACCTGGGATTCAGCGCCGCCGTGGTCCGCGACCGATCGGGCTCTCGTCAACCAGTCGGATCGAGATCCGTTCCACCAGGTTGCGGGTCACCTTCCGCCGTCTGCGGTCATAGATCCGGGTGGTCCGCGGGTCGGCGTGGCCGGCGAGATGCTGGACGTCCTCCAGCGGAACGTCCTGCGAGAGCAGGTCAGTCACCGCCGCCACCCGGAAAGAATGCGGCGAGAAGTGCGCCGGTAGACCGGCCGACTTGAGCCGTCGCTTCATCATCCGGCAGATGTCGATCCCGGTCATGGCGTTGCGGGTCAGGGTTCGCGTCTTCGAGTGGGCGGTGCGGAACAGGGGCCCCTCGGTGACTTCCAATGTGGCGATGTAGTCGAGCAGGAGCCGCTGTAAATCGTGCCGGACCGGAATCTCACGACTCTTTCCACCTTTCTCGGCGAACCGGAGCGCGTACTGATCGCCATCGTGGACCAGATCCTCGACGCGAAGCCGGGCGATCGCCCCGACGCGGGCGGCGGTGTAGGCCAGGGTGGCGAGGATCACGAGATCGCGGCGGCCGATCGGGTTGGAGGGCTTGATCGAGGCGAGCAGGGCCTGGGCCTGTTTGGCAGAGATCTCGGGTGTCTTGCCCTCGATGATCGAGTAGCGTTCGGATTTGACGGTCGCGGCGGGGTTGATGATCGCGACGTGCCGGTTAACGAGGCGGTCGAAGAAGCGGCGGAGCGCGGCAAGGTGGAGTTTCTTGGTCGGGGTGGCCAGGTCGAGACCCTGCATGTATTCGCCGACATCGCCGGGGGTGATCCTCGGGAGCTCGAGGCGGCGGTCGTCGGCCCAGGCGAGGAACTGCCGGACGGCGTGCAGGTAGTTCTTCCGAGTGTGCGCGTTGGGTAGTTCGGCCTGAAAGAATTCTTCCCAGGCGAACTCAGCGGCCTTGCCGGCGAGCTTGACGATCGTCGGGGCGTTGCGGGCGGTAAGGGGTTCGTCCAGGCGTATCACCTTTGCCGGCCGATCTCCGTCGACGGCAACGATCGCGCGTGTCTCGTCCATGATCTTCGATGACCCCCCTACTCGATTTTTGGCGCCAGACAAAGGGCGTTGTCTATCACTAAAGATCGGCCAGGGCAGGGGGGCACTCCTGTTACTGACCGCTGCGCAAGGAAGCTCAAGTTTTTTACAGTAAGCTCAGGGGATGGAACTCGTCCCTCCCATCCCGCCCGAGTGTCGTGAATGGCGGAGATTCCGTGCCTTGTACCTGAAGCGCCGCGGTTGGTATCAGCGCGATATCGCCGAGGCCCTCGATGTCTCCGAAGAGGAGGTCAGCCGCTGGCTGGCCAGGCGTCGGCGAGAAGGCCGCCGACCTCCGCCCGTTCGACGCCATGGACTTCGCCCGCGGGTTGGTGGGGTTGTGACGTAAGATAGCAAGGCCAAGGGGCGC
>DAIDJI010000470.1 GCA_027451455.1 Planctomycetales bacterium
GGGCTCCATCCCGCCGTATCCCGCCTTCTCGGCGATCGCGATCTCCTCGACGATCGTGAGCTTGTGGCCCCGTAGCGTGCTGGTATTCAGGCCGAGGATAAAGGGCGACCCCTGGCCGCCCCCCGAAACCGAGGCGCCGGCCTTGCGGCTCTCCAGGGCCGCCGCGCCTCCGGCAAGCAGCGCCGCGCCCCCAGCGATCCACTCGCGCCGTCGGATCTGGCCATGCATCATGATCGATCTCCCTTCCCTTCCTCGCCCGCTCAATCTGCCGAATCCTCTTCGCCCGGTGTCGGCGGGATGACCCGGGTGAGACGGGCAAAACGGGGCCTTTTTGACGATTTTGTCACAGATTATCGATAGGTTCGGATATCAGAATGGGACACGCGAACATCCGGTCCAGCCTCAACAGGCGAGGTCGGAGCGTAACATGTTTACGGCGACGTGTCTGCATTCGCGCATTCGAGAAGCAAGAAGTTCGGTTATCGCGTCGTTTTCGAGTCCATCGAGTTCCTCGGGCATGATGGCCCGGCCGAAATGGATGCGAATGGGGTGTGGCACGAGCCAGAAACGCGAGCGCGGCCAGACTTCAAAAGTCCCGCTGAGTCCCACTGGGACTACGGGAGTACGAGCGCGGCGGACCAGGAGAGCGATCCCGGGCTTGAGTGGTCCGAGTTCGCCGTCGGCGCTTCGGGTCCCTTCGGGAAAGAGGGTGACGATCCCGCCGGCGCGCAGTCTTCCGAGCGTCTCCTTCATGCCGGAGACCCCGATTCCCTCGCGCTGGATCGGAAACCCGCCGACGGATCGGATCAGGGTGCCGAGGACGGGGAGGAAGAGGGTCGACCGGGCGACGTAGTTGAGCGGGCGTCGGAGTGGGATGCCGAGGAAGAAGACATCAAGGAAACTCAGATGGTTCGAGATCAGCAGAACGCCGCCCGTTTCGGGGACGTTCCGATGTCCGGTCGCGCGCCACCTTAGAAGAACGGTGGCCATCGTGCCGGCCATCCCGCGCACGATCCGATACCAGAGAAGCAGGGCAGGGGAGCGATCGTGGCGACCGGGCGCCTGGCGGGCTCGCCGGCGCTCTGGAGTTGGGTCGGTCGATGGATCAGTCGGGGAGGTGGGATCACTCACGTCCGGGCCTCCGTTGGAACCTTGGCGTCTGCCCGCCGGATGGCTTCCATCATGACCTCGACGACGTCCTCGACACCGAGGCCGGTGGAGTCGATCACGATGGCGTCGGCAGCGGGCCGCATCGGTGCGATGACGCGGGCGGTGTCGCGGGCGTCGCGGTCCTGGATCTCGCGGAGGACCGAGTCGAGATCGCCGGCCTCGGTGTGTCCCTGGGCTCGATAGTCGTCCAGGCGGCGGAGGGCACGTTCCTCGTCGGAGGCTGTCAGGAAGAACTTTCGGAAGGCGTCGGGAAAGACAACCGTTCCCTGATCGCGGCCCTCGGTGACGACGTTCCGATCGCGGGCGAATGTGCGTTGCCACTCTCGGAGCGAGGCCCGGACCGAAGGGCTATCGGCCAGAGTCCCGGTCGCTCGCGTCACCTCTAGGCTCCGGATCGCGGCCGAGACGTCGACGCCGTCGAGACGGACCGAATCGGGCGTCAGCTCAACGCAGACCTCACCAACCAGTCTTGCCCGCGACGGCTCATCACCGAGGTCGATACCGGCCCGGATCGCGGCGAGGGTGACAGCGCGGTACATCGCTCCGGTATCGAGGAAGTGCCAGCCCAGACGCTCGGCCAGCTTTCGGGCGACCGTGCTCTTGCCCGCTCCCGCTGGACCATCGATCGTCACCACCTGTCCCATTCGCAACCGCCCGTGATCGGGCTCCCCGGGTCCGACAGCACGAAGGCCCAGCCATCCGGAACGACCCGGAGGCTGGGCCTCGTGATTATATCGAATCGAGAAGGCGGTGCGATCGTCCGGTCCGAGAATCGATCGCTCAGCGCCGACCTGCGACCTCCGACGCGGCGGCGACACTCGGGAGGGGCCGACGTCCCGCGAAGCCCGCATCGAGCTCGTGCCAGAACTTCACCTCCGGCTCGCCGAGCTTCCAGCAGAGGAAGACCTCTCGACCCTCCATCAGGCAGTAGAAATCGCAGAGCCCGTCGGCACCCTTGAGTTCCACGCCGAGCTTCCGAAGCTCTTCGATGTAATTCAGAAGCTTGCTTTCCTCGGCATCCAACTCCGACTGGCTCTGCGCCAGTTCCTCCGAGTAGAGGTCGTTTGTCGTGCGGCGACGGTCCTTCGCCACCACCGAAAGACGCTGCTGCAATTCCTCGACGACTCGATACTGGCGAACGATGTCGCCGACGATCATGCGAACCAGCGGCAGGGCCTTGTTCGCCTCTTCGACGGTGAAGTACCGGCGCTTCTTCTCCGCGGTCGGTTTCGCTGGGGCCATGTGGGTAATCCTGCACAAGGATCGATGAGAACGATCACCACGACCAGAATCCGTCCGGTGGACGAGCTACAACATCCGTGCCACGGCCGGGAGTCGAAACAGGAAAGCGGCCGGTGCCGCCGCGCGAGGTCCGTGGAAAAGTCGGCGCTCCGTCCTTCGCGAATGGACTGCGGTAGCACCGATCGACGTCGACGATGGCACGAAGACCAGGAGTCCCCGGCGACCATTCATGCCCTGTCATCCAGTTCATTATAGACACGTTGCCCCCCCCCGCAAGGGTGCGGCTCCTCGACTCTCCGGACATCTGTCATCCGTTTGCGCGTCTGTGTCAGCGCCGGCGACGATGTTCCTTCAGCTTTCGGTCCATATCCTCAAGCGGAAGGGTGTTCCAGACGTCCCCGGCCTCGAGCCAGCCCCGGCGCGCCACCGAGATCCCGAATTCCAGGTCATCGAGTCCTTCAACCGAGTGGGCGTCGGGATTGATGGCGATCGGGACCTTTCGATCTCGGGCACGCCGGCAGTGGGGGGCATCGAGGTCGAGCCGGTGTGGATTCGCGTTGATCTCGATCGCAGTCCCCGCCCGCGCGGCGGCCTCGATCACGGCGTCGAGGTCGACGGAGTATCCATCGCGGGCCAGTAGAAGCCGGCCGGTCGGGTGCCCCAGCATCGTCACCCTGGGATGGGATACTGCGCGGACCATTCGGGCCGTCATCGCCTCGCGGGGAAGGCCGAAACTCGAATGAACGCTGGCCACGACGTAATCGAATTGATCCAGAAGATCGTCGGGGTAGTCGAGCGCGCCGTCGGGGAGGATGTCGCACTCCGTCCCCTTGAAAATACGGAACTTTGGCCCAAGCCTCCTGTTCAGGGCGTCGATCTCCGCCCACTGTTCGCGGACTCGATCGATCGAGAGCCCTCCAGCGTACGCTGCTGACCGCGAGTGGTCAGCGATCCCGAGATACTCCAGTCCCCGATCGCGGGCGGCCTCGGCCATCTCGGAGATCGTCGCGCCGCCGTCGCTCCAGACCGAGTGGCAGTGGAAGGTTCCCCTCAGGTCGGTCCGCTCGATCAGGCTGGGCAATCGTTCCTGCTCGGCGGCTTCCAACTCACCGGCGTCCTCGCGAAGCTCGGGCGGGATATACGTGAGGCCGAGAGCCATGAACAGCTCGGCCTCGGTCCGGCAGGCAATGGAGGCATTCTCGCCCGACAGGGCATACTCATTGAGCGAGAGCCCGCGGGCCAGGGCTCGCTTTCGCATCGCGATGTTGTGCGCCTTCGACCCCGTGAAATAATGCAGCGCGAAGGCGAACTGCTCGTCCTCGACACCTCGGAGGTCGCACTGGACGCCATCCGCAAGCCGGACGCTCGCCTTCGTCGGCCCATGCGCCAGGACAGCCGCCACTTGCGGCAGCTTGACGAACCGATCGATCACCTCCGGCGGGTTCTTCGAGCTGAAGAGGACGTCGAGATCGCCAATCGTCTCGGCCCGGCGGCGAAGGCTCCCACAATACTCAGCGCGGAGGACGGCCGGATGCTTTCGGACGGCCTCCAGAATCGGGGTAACCAGGCGCAGGGCGTGGCTCTGGAGGATGCGGTCGCCCGACTTCTCGACGAACGCAATCCCCTCGAGGATCTTCTTCTCGGTCTTCTCGCCGAATCCCTTCACCCCCGCAATCCTTCCCGACTCCGCCGCGGCGCGGAGGTCGGCCAGGCTCTCGATCCTGAGGTCATCGCGGAGTGTCTTGATCTTCTTTGGCCCAAGCCCGGGGATGCGGAGCAGGGCGACGAGCCCCGGTGGCGTCTTTCGCCGCAGCTCGTCGTACGACGGGAGATGGCCGGTCGTGGCGAGCTGCACGATCTTCGCATACATTGTCTCGCCGATGCCGGCGACTTCCGCCAGACTCCCGTCGGCGATCATCTCCGAAAGCTCGTCCGGCAGATTCATCAGCGACTGGGCCGCCGTGTGATAGGCCCGACATCGGAACGGGTTCTCCCCGTTGATTTCCAGCATCGTCCCCATTTCATCGAGGATCTGGGCAATCCGTCCGGTTTCCATGAAAGTCTCCTCGAAGCACGCGGGCCGATCAAACCAGGCCCGAGAGGATCTTCTGGACCGGGCCTGTGTCCTCCTCGGTCATCCCCTGAATGATGAGGGCGCCTGGATAGGGGGCCGAGCCCGTGAATCCAACGTGGCGAAGCGACCCGACATAGCTCATTAAGTACTCGTGCAGGATGAGAAGCTCCTCGGGAACGGGGTCTTCGAGCAACTTCGCCTGGCTCTCGGTGAGTGGGATCTCGGCTTCCTTCAACGTATCGGCCATCTGGCTGAGTGCGATCCGCTGGAGCAAATCTTCCGGCTCCAGCCGCGACGCATACTCGCGAATCCGGGACATCTTGTCCTCCCCCATCAGGTAGGGGGGGATCTTGGCATGCGCGAGGACGACCTCAGGGCCAAGCCACTCACGAGCCTCATCCAGGATTTCAACGAGTCGCGGGCGGTCG
>DAIDJI010000471.1 GCA_027451455.1 Planctomycetales bacterium
CCATCACCGGCATGAACTGCACGTGCGTAAAGCCCATCGCGACGCAGTAGTCCGGGAGCTGCTCGGCCATCTCGCGGTAGGTGAGCGAGCGATCGCCCTGCTCGGGCACGCGACGCCACGAGCCGAGGTGGACCTCATAGATTGAAATCGGTGCGCCCGGTGATTGTCGATCCTCGCGCGAGGCCATCCAGTCGCGATCGCCCCACTCGTACCGGGCGAGGTCCCACGTTTTCGAGGCCCGGCCGGGGCGAAGCTCGGAGTAGAAGGCGTAGGGATCGGCCTTGTCGAGCCGCTTGCCGCCGCCCTTTGGATGGATCGCGTACTTGTAGCAGGCGCCCGGCTCGACGCCCGGGATGAACCGCTCCCAGATCCCGCCGTCGCCTCGGTGCTGCATCGGGTCGGCGGCGGGGTCCCAGTCGTTGAAGTCGCCGATCACCGAGACCGACCCCGCATTCGGCGCCCAGACCGCAAACGAATACCCGAGCGTTCCGTCGCGCTCGGCCGGATGGGCGCCCAGCTTCTCCCACGATCGATAGTGCGTCCCCTCGGCCAGCAGGTAAAGGTCGAAATCTCCGAGGCCCGACCCGGCGATCGCCCCATCCTCCGACGGCCCCAGCCCGGCCTTCGCCTGGGCCGGCCCGCCCGGCGAGGCCGACGGCTCGATCAACGCGGCGATCCCTTGCAACGGGATGCCAACCCAGTCCGGTCGATTATTCAGCTCATAGAGGAGTTCATACAAAATCTTGTCAAGCGTGTAAGCTTCGAGCAGAAGCGCGAGCGAGTCGGCATCTGTCGGGAGATAGGGCGCATGGCCTGACGAATCGCGGTAAGCTCGCCAGAAGGCGGCCGAGGTCCAGTCTCGCCAGGTCCGGGCCCAGGGTTCGAGGCGGGCCAGGTCGTCGGGGTGAGCCTTCGCGTGCTCGAAAAGCGCGGCATGGGCCGCGTAGTCGAACGATCGGAGCATCCCGACGACGTCCTTGATCGGCGACCTCTTCTCACGACGCTCCTCCACGCTCCGGGCGGGCTCTCCCTCGAAATCGAGGATGTAGAAGTCATCCTCCGAGCAAAGGACCTGCCCGAGGTGGTAGTCGCCGTGGACTCGCGTCTTGACCACCTTCGCCTTCATCCCGGTGAGGCCACGGAGCCGGTCGCGCAGGCCGCCCGCCCCCTCAAGCACCGTCCGGGCCGCTTTCCCGGCGTTCTCCGGGAGCACCTCGAGCCGGGACCTGAGCGTCTTGAGCGCCCGGTCCAGCTCGTCATCCACCTGCTTCCGCAGGCCGTCGAGGTCGTCTCGGGTGATCGGCTCCGGGGCGAAGGCGGGATCCGTCGGGTCGCTCGCCAGGGCGCGGTGAAGCTCGGCCGTCCGCCGGCCGAGGAGAGCCGCCGAGCCGAGATAGCGGCCGATCCATTCCCGGACCTTCGGCGGCGGCTCCACGCTGGCCAGTTCGAGGTACGATCGCCCATCGTCCAAAAGATGGGTGGCCTGCTGGAGCCGGGAGACGCGCTCGAAATACCCTTGCAGTTCGTGCAAGGCATGTTCCCAGCCGTTCCCCTGGTTGGGGACAAGCTGCTGGAGGATCGCGAGCGTGGTCGGCTCGCCCTTCTTGCGATGCAGTTCGAGGGCGCCGGCGATCTTCGGGACGCGGTCAAAGCTCGTCCGCTCGCCGAGGAACCGTCCAATCTCGAAATCGGGGTTGATCCCCGGCTCGACCCGGCGGAACGCCTTTAAAATGAGGCGATGATCGAACATGACGGCCGTGTTGCTCTGCTCGGCCTTGCCGAGGATGACCTCCATCGGGGCGTCGGCCGGCCCCCTCGCCTCGTCGAATGGCCCGCTCCGAATCGCCCGGACCTCGCCCGAGGCACTCCGCATCACGCGGCCCTCGGCGATCGCTTCGAGTATGGCCCGGCAAACCTTCGGGTCGGCCATCCCGTCGTAGAGGAGTCGGGCGGGGCCGCGCGGACTCTCGATCCGCGCGATGACCCGCGCGGGAGCCTCGCGGGCGAGCCGGTCTACCTCGGCACCGGCGGCGATCCGGACGGGAAGGAAATAGGTGTCGATGTGCCCGTCGCGATAGCGAGCCTCGACCAGCAGGAAGA
The DNA here is from genome assembly GCA_027451455.1 of Planctomycetales bacterium. Lineage (GTDB taxonomy): Bacteria > Planctomycetota > Planctomycetia > Isosphaerales > Isosphaeraceae > JAKAUH01. Next base: position 2,101 of record DAIDJI010000471.1, read on the forward strand.
CCGTCCCCTCGGGAAATCCCAGGGGCGCGATGGCGTCGGCGATTCGGATCGTCTCCAGCTCGCGGGCCTTGGCGGCGTACCAGCGCTGCCGGGCGAGGAAGGCCGGCAGGCCCTGACGCTCGAGCGCCTCGCGCAGGCTCCCCGCGAGCAATCCGTCGTCGCCCCGTTCCGCGCGCAGTACCGTCATGGTCGATGGCTCCGCTTCGGCCGTCGGTTCGCTTCGGCCGTCGGTTCGTCCTCAGGAGTAGTAGTCGAAATCGCGCTCCGACTTGATCTTCCGGCGCACCCGGAAAACCTGGGCGGGGCTGGCGGCGGGGTCGAGGAGGACGAAGTTCGACTCACCATGCCAGAGGTATCGGGCGTCCCCGATCAGGTCGTGAACCTGGAACGATTCACCATGCTCGGTGGGCAGACCCAGCTCCGCGAGCGGGAGCCGGACCCATCCCGACTGAACATGGTGCGGATCCAGGTTCACCGCCACGAGAACGATGTTTGAGAGGTCGGGCGTTATCTTGCCGTAGAAGAGGATCTGATCGTTGTCGCTCGGGAAGAACCGCAAATTGCGGTCGTGATGCAGCGCAGGGTTCTCACGACGGATCGCATTGAGCCGGGCGATGTACTCGCGCAGGCTTGCCGGATCGTCACGGTTCCAGTGGCTTACCTGGTACTTCTCAGAGTCCCGATACTCCTCCGACCCATGACGGACGGCCTGCCCGACGCAAAGCTCGAACGGCGGCCCGTAAATCCCGTAGGTCGCTCCAAGCGTCGCCGCGAGGACGGCCCGAACCTGGAACGCCGCGCGGCCGCCGTACTGCAAGTACTCGGGGAGGATGTCGGGTGTGTTGGCGAAGAGGTTCGGCCTCATGTACTCGGCCGATTCGGTCTGTGTCAGCTCGGTGAAGTATTCGATCAACTCCTGCTTCGTATTCCGCCAGGTAAAATACGAATAGGATTGCGTGTATCCGCCCTTCGCCAGCCGTCGCATCACCTTGGGCCGGGTGAAGGCCTCGGAAAGGAAGATGACCTCCGGATCGCGCGCCTGGACCTCGGCAATCACCCAGTCCCAGAACGGGAAGGGCTTCGTGTGCGGGTTATCCACGCGGAAGATCTTGATACCCCGGTCGACCCAGAAGAGAAAGACGTCGCGCAGCTCGTTCCAGAGGCCGCGCCAGTCGCTCGATTCGAAGTCGATCGGATAGATGTCCTGATATTTCTTCGGTGGATTCTCGGCGTACTTGATGGTGCCGTCGGGCCGATGGCGAAACCACTCGGGATGTTCGCGGACATAGGGGTGATCGGGCGACGCCTGGAAGGCGATGTCCATCGCGATCTCGATCCCCAGCTTACCGGCGGCGCCGATGAGCCTCTCGAAATCGTCGAAGGTGCCAAGCTGAGGATGGATCGCCTTGTGGCCGCCCTCTTCGGAGCCGATGCCCCAGGGACTCCCCGGATCGTTCGGCCCGGCGTGGAGGGTGTTGTTCGGACCCTTGCGGAAGCTCTTGCCGATCGGGTGGATCGGAGGAAGGTACAGGACGTCGAAGCCCATCGAGGCGACATACGGGAGGAGCGCCTCGACGTCGCGGAACGACCCGTGCTTGCCCGGCTCGGTTGAGGCCGATCGAGGGAACATCTCGTACCAGGCGCCGTATCGGGCTCGCTCGCGCTCCACGAGGATCCCGAGAACACGTTCATAGGTCCGGCTGCCGTCTCGGTCGGGGTAATGGGCCATCGCGGCGGCAAGCTGCGGGTCGCGGGCGGCGGCCACCCGCGCGGCCTGATCGCCCTCGCGGAGCATCTCCGTACGACGTCGGAGCCAGTCTCCCTCGGGGCCGCCGGCGCGGTCGGCCGCGTGCCGGACCAGTTCGGCTCCTTCGAGAAGCTCGCTGGCGACATCCTGGCCGGCGTCGACCTTCTTCGAGAGGTCGCGCAGCCAGGTCCCGAAGCGGTCAATCCAGGCCTCGACCGTGTACTCGTGCCGCCCAATCGCCGGAACGCGGAAGGTCGCGCTCCACCGGTCGTTGCCCTCGGCGAGCATCGCGACCTCGGACCATCGATCCGACCCGGCCGCCCGGTGCTTCACGACCGAGGCGAGCATGTCGTGACCCTCGGCGAAAATGTCCGCCGAAACCATGACCTCCTCGCCGACGGTCCGCTTGATCGGAAACCGGCCCGCATCGATCTCGGGCCGGACCCCCTCGATCACCACGCGAGAGGGCGACCCCTCGCCCCGTCGCGACGGCTCTGCGCGTGAAGCGATCGCCATGGTTCGTCCCGCAATCCCCCTGGCCACAATAGAATGCCCGGACCTGGCCTCAAGCCCGCCCGGGAAGAATTCCGCCTCTGGACATGCAGCTATCATACCGGAGAATCGTTCGCCGAAGCGACCCCCGCCCACCGAGGACCTCGATCGATGTCGAACAACCTTCCGTTACTGGCCGCTCTGGCCTCGACCCTCTACATGACCGGCGCGATCGCGGTTATCCACCGGGTGCATTACCCGCTCTTCGATCGCGTGGAAACCTCGGCCTTTCGACGGTACCACGAGCAGCACGTCCGGTTGATCACGCCGGTTGTGGCCGTGCCGATGGTCGTCGAGCTGCTCACAAGCGGCTGGCTGACGATCTGGCCGCCGTCGGGCTCGGAGCGATGGCTGGCCGGTTTCGGCCTGGTCGCTGCGCTGGTGGCTTTGATGATTCAAAGAAAAGGTGGATGTTTTCCTCATCGCAAAGGAGATGCCATGCCTCGCTCGTTGCTCTGGTTGCCCGCCGTGCTCAGTGTGTTGCTGCTGGCCTGGCCGGCTC
>DAIDJI010000472.1:0-1615 GCA_027451455.1 Planctomycetales bacterium
GCATTTCCACGTGCGGGTGACTTCCCCTGCACCGGGCAGTCAACTGGGGATCGCTTTTTTGCTGCTTCACCGTTTGCCTCTCAATCAACGATCGATTTATGTCGCTACCGACGATTGCACCGGGAAAAACGCGGATCGGATGGATCGGGACGGGCGTGATGGGCTCGTCCATGTGCGGCCATCTGATCGCCGCCGGATACGAGGCGACCGTCTTCAACCGATCGGCTGACAAGGCGAAGTCGCTCGTCGAAAAGGGGGCCAAGCTCGCGACGTCGCCCTGCGGGGTCGCCGAGTCGTCCGACGTCATCTTCACAATCGTCGGCTACCCGCGAGATGTTCGAGAGGTCACACTCGGCGATCAGGGAACACTTGCCGGTGCCCGAAGTGGTTCGATCCTGGTCGACATGACCACCAGCGAGCCGGCGCTGGCCGTCAAGATTGCCGAAGCGGCGAGGGCTCGGGGAGTCCACTCGGTCGACGCGCCGGTCTCTGGCGGCGACATCGGTGCGCGAGAGGCTCGGCTCTCGATCATGATCGGCGGGGAGAAGGAGGTTGTCGAGGCCCTGCGTCCGCTCTTCGAGGTGATGGGCAAGACGATCGTCCATCAGGGCCCCGCCGGCGCCGGTCAGCATACCAAGATGGCCAACCAGATTCTTATCGCCACTAACATGATCGGCGTCTGCGAGGCGCTGCTCTACGGTTACAAAGCTGGGCTCGATCTGGAGGTGGTCCTCCAGAGCGTCGGCAGCGGGGCGGCGGGGTCTTGGAGTCTGAACAACCTCGGCCCTCGAATGATCGCAGGGAATTTCGAGCCAGGTTTTTTCGTCGAACACTTCCTCAAGGACATGGGAATCGCGCTGGCGGAGTCTCGGCGGATGAACCTCAGCCTGCCGGGCCTTGCCCTGGCCGAGCAACTCTATCGGGCTGTCGCCGCGCAGGGCTACTCCCGCAAAGGGACCCACGCGCTTATGCTCGCCCTGGCGAGCCTCTCGAACCTCGACTGGAACGCCCGAAAGAAATAAGGGCGGCGCTTCCCATCCGCCTCTCGGACTCTCGGACTTGAGGTTTGGGGCGCCCTCGGGATAGAATCCATTTCTTGGTTGCCACCGGGGACGTCGGAAGCGCCCCGGTCCGATTCGGTATGGAAGATTCCCGTCACCGCACGAGGAGAACGCATGGCCAGTCGTCGACGAGGTAAGGGACGTCGGAAGGTCGGGCGCAAGAAGCGCCGCATGCGCAGCCGCATCCGCCACCGAAAGAAGTAAGCTGAGATCGAGGCCACGGCATCCCTCGTGCCGGGCTTCCTCGGCCTCGAGATGGGGAGCGGAGACCCAGGTGACTCGCTCGCATTGCTTGTTCCGCATCGGTTTCTTGCGGATCGCTGCCGCGCTGGGGCCGTTGGTGTTTGCGGCCCGGTCGGATTCGGCCGATCGAGGCCCGGAGTTGAGGTCGATCTCTGGCCGCACCTTCGCCGCCAACCATCGCCTCATCGATGAGTCGCTGGCCCGACCTTATGGGCCGGAGGTCCCGATGGGGAGCGTTGGCGATCGCCTCTGGGCGTCCAGCCCTCAGGGCTGGGCGTTCGGCGACGATGTCCACTGGCTCTACCTGACGA
>DAIDJI010000472.1:1625-4888 GCA_027451455.1 Planctomycetales bacterium
TCTTCGCCTTTGACCTCGAGATCCGCGACGAACGCGGGTATCTGGCACCCGATCGGGCCACCTATTACCCGAGCCACATCCACTACGATGGAACGATCCGCAAGCCGATCTCGGCCTCGGCGTCGTTTACCTACGCGGGCGATCGGGTCGAGAATCCGCTCACCGAACCGTTCACACCCGCCCGGCGCTGGACCTGCTGGTCGAGCGGCCATCGCGATGACTGGTATGCGATCGACTTCGGGGCTCCCCGTACCTTGTCGGGGATCGATCTCTACTTCTTCGACGATGCACCGCACGGAGAATGCCGCCCGCCCGAGACGGTCCGGATCGAATCCCTCGGCGAAAAAGGCGATTGGGCTCCTGTTCATCCGGTTGAACCATGGCCGGAGGGGGCACGGTCGGGGAAGAATGAGGTCCGATTCCATCCGGTTCGATCGTCGCGGTTCCGTATCCGGTTCCACCACGCCGGAGATCGATTTTACACCGGTCTCTACGGCGTGAAGCCGGTCGACCAGGATCTGCAGAATTCGAAGATCTCTCCGAGTCTACTACAAACTACGGCCGACAAGTTCATCACGGCTGATGATATTCTCGTCTCGGTGGTTCGAGTCCACAATCCGACCGATCGCACTCAGACGATCCAGGTCGCGCCGATCATCCGACCGAAATCGACCTTCGACTACCAGACGATCGGCAGCGTCTCGGGACTGATGCAAGTAGAAGGCAAGGATGTGGAGGTCAGCGAACCCCGCTGGCTCTCGCTGGTCGGGAGGCAGGAACTACACGGGAATCCGGTCGATTTTCTGTTCCGGTATGCCGTCCTGGACGATCCCCCTCGCACATTGAAGGTCGCCTACGATCGATCCACGCAGGGGCAAGCGTTCGAGGCCTTCGATCGGCCTTCGGGCGGTGAGTTGGCCGGGGCCTTCTCCTTCCGCGGGCACACGATCGCCCCAGGCCGTACGAAGGTTTTCAAGTCCACGCTCGCATTGCGGCTCTCTGGCGAGTCTTCGAGACTCGATTCGGTCCTGAGATGCACGAGCTACCGCAATTGGATCATACGCCCTGACGACCAGGACGCCCGCGACGTCGTTGTGGATCAGGTCGCCGCCTATCAGGGCTGGTTCGACGCCAACGTCCCTTTCTTCGACTGTTCGGATCCGTGGGTCCGCAAGATGTACGATCACCGGGCGTATCTCTTGCGCAAGAATACGCTCGACCCGAAGCTCGGCCGGATGAGATGGCCAACTCAGTCGGAAGGCCGATGGCGCAGCCCCTGGTACGCAAACGTCATCAGCTACGGCGCAGGGCATCAGGTGCGCGAAGCCCGCTGGCTCCGCGACCCCAAATACGGTCAGGGCCACCTGCGTACTTGGGCGACGAACGAGAAGCCCGACGGTGTCTATCCCAGCCACGTCACGCCGAACGGACCGGCCGGCGGCCAGTACACCGATTGGATCACCTCGACGGCCTGGGACAACTCGCTCGTTCATCCCGATCGCGCGTTTCTAGCGAGTGTGGTCGATGCCCTGGCGGCGAACGTCCGCGGTTGGCAGAAGACCTGTGACCCCGACGGCGACGGCCTGCTGGAGGTCGATTCGCACTGGTGGACCGGGATGGAATACCAGCCCTCGTTCTTTTTCTTCTCCAACTACAAAACATCGAAGGACTTCTACGGGCCCGCGAGCCCGGTTTCAATCGAACGCGTGGACCTGACCGCGTACAACTACGGAAACGCGGTGGCGGTCGCGCGAATCTATCGGATGCTGGGTGAGCCCGACCGGGCAAAGGAGTTCGACGACCTAGCGAGTAAAATCGCCCGTGCGATCACCGCGAAGATGTGGCGGCCGGAGAAGCGGTTCTTTTACTCGCTCCGGGCGAGCGACGACGCGGTTGCTGACGTGAAGGAAGTGATCGGCGTCTACCCGTTCTATTTCGGGATGGTGCCGTGGGGGAAGGGTTATGAATCAGCCTGGGCGTCGATCCTCGATCCAAATCAGTTCTGGACAACCTGGCCGGTGTCCTCGGTCTCGAAGGAATGTCTGGCGTACTCTCAGCAGAACTGGCCAGGTGATGGTCGGGCGTCGACCTGCATGTGGAACGGCCCGACCTGGCCGCACGCCGACTCTCTCGTGATGACCGCAATGGCCCGGACCCTCCGCGCTACTCAAGAGCATGGCGTCTCCGACTCGCCTCTGAAAAAGGAACACCTGTGGAAGCTGTTTCTCTCGTTCACGAAGGCACAGTATCGCGATCAGGATCTCGGCCTCACCTGGACGGGCGAGTTCTATGACGGCGAGACCGCGCGTTGGAAAACCGGTGAGCGGGATTACAACCATTCGACCTGGCTGGACATCCTCATCCCCGAGTTGATTGGGCTCGTCCCTCGCGACGACGATCGGATCGAGGTCGATCCGATGCTCCCCGACGGGGCGCTCGACTGGTTCGTCCTGGACGGGGTCCGGTATCGCGGCCACGACGTTGCAATCGTCTGGGACGCGCCGACAGCCGGCTCGCCCGACCATAACGGCGACGGCCGGAAGGGGCTCGACCTCTACGTCGACGGCCGCCAGGTGGCGTCGTCGCCGACGCTTTCGCGGCTGATCGTCGGGCTGAAGTTGAAGTAGGTCAGGCTTTCCATCCATCCTTCGCAAGTTGGCGACATACGTTCCGAAAGTCCTGATATGTCAAGGACTTGAGCTTCGAGGTTTTTTCGAAACTATTGAAAAGCCGGCGAGATGGGCAATTATGCTCGGCGGGCTCAAACTTGGATTGTTCGAACGCCTTGCATGGAGCCCACTTAGGATATCTATAACTCTCGGTTTATATCGTACACCTTGAACGGGCTGGCTTTCCATCCTGACCCGGATCGTCCAGCAAGCCCGCGGGTCGGGCCGGAAAGCCTGATTACCTTTGGAATCAGGGCTGTCGCGTGAACGCCAGGCCCGGGTCGTCTGCGGCGGCGCCGGGGACCTTGAACGTGAAATGGTTCTCGTCGGTCCAGGTGACGTTGCCGACCATCGCGGGGCCCTGGTCCTGGGCGAAGGTCAGGATGCCGTTACCGTAGGTCAGCCGGCCCTGGAGCTGCCGGGGCTGGCCCTGCTGGTTGACGGTCCAGGCAAAGTGCCCCGCGTCGGGGATGGTCACCGAGATGGTCGTATCCTGGTCGGGCCGGGCGGTCCAGGTCCCCTCGATCCGCCCCTCGCGGCCGGTGGGCGCGGGGGCCGGAGCGGGCGCCGGTGTCGAGATCGGCGGCTCAAGCG
>DAIDJI010000473.1 GCA_027451455.1 Planctomycetales bacterium
GGTGAACTGCGCGGCGATCGCGGCGGGGGCGGAGTCGGTGAAGCTGGCGAGCACGGCGGTGGAGGACGTGCCGGCGACAAAGTTCGCCGGCTGGGCGTAGGTCGTCAGGGTCGGTGCGGCGGCGACATCGGCCAGGCTGTGGGCCACCGCCTGGCCGCCGCCGTGCGCATCGGTGATGGTCACCGTGATCGGTTCGCCCAGGCTCGCCCCGGCGAAGGTGTGGCCGCCGAGGACCACGAACCCGCCCGGCGAAGCCTGGACCGTGCCCGCGGCGGGCGCCGTGCCGTCGCCCCAGTCGATCGTGGCGGTGAAGTCGGCGGCGGTGGCCGTCGGGTCGGTGGTGGTGAAGCTGGCGAGCTGTCCTGAGAAGGGCACGCCGACCGTCGCCTGGACGGTCGTTCCGAGGGCCCCCGTGGAGTCGACCGCCGGAGCCGCCGAGAACTCCGAGGTCGTCCCCGAGGCGTCGGTCGCTGTCGCCGTGAGATACGGCTGGAACGGGTCCGGCGTGTAGGCGAAGCGGAAGGTGGCGTTGCCGTTGGCGTCGGTGGTGACCAGGTCGGAGCCCAGATAGGTCCGCCCCTGCGGCGCCGTCGGCGAGGCGTCGCCGGCCGGGTCGGCGTAGAAATCGAGGATGTAGGTGGCATTGGCCGAGGCGTTAAGCGTCCCGATGGCGACCCCGCCAGCCGCTGAGTCGATCACCGGGGTATTGTTCGCCCCGCCGGAAGTGTTGGCGGTGACGCCGTCGTTGCCGAGGTCGATCCCCGGCCCGCCATTGACGAAGATCGAGTTGAAGCGGACCGTATTCCCGCTCACCCCGGACAGGATGCCGACCCCGGGACCGTCGTTGAAGGCGATGATGTTGCCGGCGCCGGCGACACCGATGATCGCATCGGCCTCAGCCACGAGGACGCCAGTCCCATTGGGCAGGGAGTCGCCACTGGCGTCGGTCCCGATCCAGTTCCCCTGGACAACGGCGTTCGTCGCCTCGATATCGACGCCGTACGTCGTGTTGCCCGAGATGACGTTACCGGCGCCGGCGGCCGTCCCGCCGATCGTCGCTCCCGTCGCGTGCACGTAGACGCCGGTCCCGTTCCCGCGACCAACCCCATCGGGGCTCTCCCCGATCCAGTTCCCCTGGACGACGGCGTTCGTCGCCTCGATGTCCACGCCGTACGTCGTGTTGCCCGAGATCACGTTGCCGGCGCCGGCGGTCGTCCCGCCGATCGTCTCATCCGATACTTGCACCGAGACGCCTATGTTGTTGGCGAGCTGCGCCCCGGAGGCGTTAATCCCGATCGAATTCCCCAGCACCGTGCAAAGCCCCTGGACCACCAGGCCATCCCCCGTGTTGCCGGCAATCGTGTTGCCTGAGACGGTGATGTCTGCGATGCTTTTCTTGAACAGGGGCGATACGGCGACGACGATGCCCGTGCCATTGGGAACCGAAGACGTGCCGGAGGCATCTGTGCCGATCAGATTCCCCGTCACCGTGTCGCCCTCGTCCAGAAAGTCCGAGACATGGAACTGTATCGAGATACCGTCGCCCGAGTTGCCGGAGATGACGTTGCGGGCCGCGGCGGTCGTCCCGCCGATCGTGTCGCCGGACGCGTGCACATCGACGCCGGTCCCATTTCCGAGCTTGGCCCCGGAGGCGTTCGTCCCGATCGAGTTCCCCTGCACGACGGCGTTCGATGCCTCGATGTCCACGCCGTACGTCGTGTTGCCCGAGATGACGTTTCCGGCGCCCGATGCCGTCCCGCCAATCGTCGCTCCCATCGCGTTCACATAGACGCCGGTCGGATTGGGCAGCGCCGCCCCGGCCGAGGTCGTCCCGATCTGATCCCCCTGCAAGGCGGCGCCCGATGATTCGACGTCCACCCCGTACTTCGTGTTGCCCGAGATGACGTTTCCAGCGCCCGATGCCGTCCCGCCGATCACGGCGCCGGTCGCATTCACATAGACGCCAGTCCCATTTCCGAGCGCGGCCCCGGTGGCATTCGTCCCGATCCAGTTCCCCTGGATGACGGCGTTCGACGCCTCGATGTCCACGCCGTATGTGGCGTTGCCCGAGATGGTATTGCCGTCGCCGGCGGCCGTCCCGCCGAGGGTGACGCCCGATGCCTCGATCACGACGCCGATGCCGTCGGACAGCGCCGCGCCGGCGGAGGTCGTGCCGATCCAGTTCCCCTCGACGGTGTCGCCGGCGGCCGCGATCTGGAGGCCATAGCTGGAGTTGCCGGAGATGACGTTGCCGTATCCCGCGGCCGTACCGCCGATCGTGGCGCCGGTCGCGTGGAGGTAAATGCCGCCGCCGTTGCCCAGCGCCGCTCCGGCCGGGTTCGTCCCGATCCAGTTGCTCTGGACGACGGCGTTCGACGCCTCGATGTCGACGCCGATCGTGTTGCCGGAGATCACGTCGCTGTTGAGCGTGCAGTTCGGGCCTCCGACGTGGATGCCGGTCCCGTTGGGCCCGCTCGCCTCACCGGAGCCGTCGACCCCGATGTGGCAGCCGACGATCGCGTCGTTCGACGACTCCACGTCGATCCCGGCCCCGGAGAAGCCGGCGATGGTCAGGCCGCTGATGACCGAGCCGTCCGACCCGGGCCCGAGCGTCAGGCCGGCGGCGCCGGGCCCCGCATAGGCCCCGGAGATGGCCACCAGCGGGGCTCCATTGGCGTCGACGCCCGGCCCCTCGATGCCGACCGGCACGGTGATCGGCGGCAGGGTCGAGGACAGGTCGATCGTCTGCTGCTGTGGCCCGAGAGAGGAGAATGGGAGCTGGAAGGCGATGGTGCCACCGCCCATGGTCTGGATTTCCTGGAGGGCCTCGCGCAGGTCGAGGCCGTACCACGATGGAGAGTCGGTGAAGTTGGTCACGACCACCGTGCCGGTGAGCAACTGGCGGACCTCGAGCGGCTCGAGCAGCAGACGGGTGCGGCCTCGGCGCGGACGGACGGTGCGGGGGTCGAGATTCCGGCGTGCGGTGGTCATGGGTCGCTCCTTGGGTGAATCTCTCGACGATTCGGACAGACTTGCTCACAACGTTCACGGACACCCGGCCGATGGCCATGAGGTTCCAGGGCGGCCCGTGCGCGCCAGTGGATCGATCACGCCTGGCGCAGTGCGTCTGTCCCGGTACGTGGGAATCTCGTCGCGAACCGGGATCGCGCCGGTTCGCGGACCGTCCGCGTAACGCTCGGTTCAAGGACTTCCGGCGCGTCGGAAGGCCGGAGGCGAGCCCGCGGACTCCGTACGCTCCTCGGGGCCGACGGCTCTGTCGAGGCTCCTATGGCCTCGCGATCGGGTCATCGGCGGTCGTCTTGCGGGGCGACGTCGGCGGGATGTCCCGACCCCGGCGATGGAGCGGGTGGTCCCTCACAAATAACAATCCCGTCCCGTGTCGTGGCCGGACAAAAAATTATCCGGAAAAATCTCCGCGACGCCGGGCGGGAGCCTCCGTCGTGGAAATCCGGCGGCCCGCTCCGCCCGATCGAGGAAGAGGCCCTGGCCCGTCCGACCGTCTCGCCGCCGCGAGAATGCCGCCCACCCGGGACGCTCGCGAAGGCGCGTCTTCGGCGGAAAACGAGGAGAGGATTCCTGGGAGCCGGCCTGGCTCGGGCTCGACGGAAAAGGCTTCCTTCCCGCCTTTACGCTCACCCTCGCTTTGCCCCGGTCGATTGGTGGCGAAGCGTGGGTGAAGGCGGGAGAGGAAGCCAGAGTTTGCGGCGCGAGGGGACTTCGTTTTCGGACCTCGATTCCCACCTCGACACATCGCGGATTCCGACAGCATCGGATCGCGAGGAGAGGAAGGAGAAATCGTGGCCGAAGGCCGATCTCCCCCCGCGGTTCCTGTGGAAGAGCTTTGTTCAGAAAAGGTTTCGAGGCCCGATCGAAGGCCGGGCCCATCCATCGAGCCCGATCAGTCCGTCGAGATCGAGCCGTCGATCTCAAGGTAGGTCGGCCCGAAGGTCATCGCTCCACCTTCAGGGACCACGATGCCCTGGAAGTCCAGCTCGCCCGAGGCGTTCGAGAACCGGCCGGTCCCGCCCAGGACCGTCGTCGAGAAGTAGGTCTGATGGTTGCCGTTCGCGTCCAGGGTCAAAACGACCACCGCGTCCTGGAAGCTCAGGAAGAGCTGGGAGCCGTCGGAAGCCGTCAGGGTGACGAAGCCGTCGTACTGGTAGATGGGGTCCCCCTGGGAATCGACGCCGATCGTCCCCGGGCCGAATTCGAAGAGCCCGCTGAACTTGCCGAGAACCGTGGCGATCCCCGAACCCGACTTCTCGGAATAGACGACGTTGTTGATTGTCGTGGTCTGGTTGCTGTCGTCGATGATGGCGATTTCGCCAAACACCGGGGTGGAATCGTCAGCAATTGCGGGGATCGAGGTCCCGAGGGCGGCGAGGGTGAGGGCGAAGGCGAAAGCGATTCGACGCATGATGAAATTCTCCTTTTCCACAGAAATGGATGTCCGCAACCCCGAAGCGGGGCGGCGATCATGGGAGGACAGCAGAGTTCGCGGTCAGTCAGTGGACAGAGAAGCGCATGCGGCCAAGAACGGTCGGAGATCGGACGGTGTCGCGACGACCTCCGACAGCGTCTGTCCGCGCGGGCTCGCAGACGAGCCCTCAAAGGCATGGGGGGAAGAGATTCAATCAAGTCAAATCGAACCAAAGCTGGCCATCAGCGTTCTGGCCCTGGTGGAAGCAGAAAAGCTGGCCTCTGAATACTTCTGTCTCGAACACCACGGCCGACGGGCTGTCCGTGATGCCCGCGAGCGGAACCGGCTGGTCCCCCGACCAGTTGGAACCGTTGGCCGAAACGTTGTACCAGAGCTGGCCGTTCTCGCCGTAGCCCTGGTGAA
>DAIDJI010000474.1 GCA_027451455.1 Planctomycetales bacterium
TGGTGTTGGCCGCGGGAGAGATCGTTCCGCCGATGGTGGAGTAGGGAGTGATCCTGATGGATGCCGTCCCGCCGATGGTGGCCGATCCGCCCGTGACCACGATCCCCGTCCCGCCGCCGAGCAGGTTTCCGGAGGCATCGACGCCGATTCCGAGGTCGAGAGTGACCGTCACGCCGGCCTGGACGTGCAGCCGCGATTTGCCGGTGAGGTCCACCAGGTCGGTCAGGCCCTGGAGAAACGTCGCGGCCTGTCCACCCGCGTCGGCCGCCAGGCTGCCAAGGTTGAGATTCAGGCCGACGTACTGGTCGTACGAGACCGGCGTGTAGACCAGCTTGACCTCGAGCGCCTGGTTCGTCGCGTCGTACGAAAGTTGCAGGGCTCCGGGCGGAAGGCCGAGGAGCGTGTTGAGCTGGGTCGCCAGTGCCTGGAGGGTCGACGAGGGATCGTTCTGCGCCTGCTGGACGTCGCCGGTCAGAGCCGCCCCATAGTTCACCAGCTCGACGAGGCTCCGGTTGATCAGCGGGAGCTTGTCGTTCAGGAAGCCGAGGGACTGGTACTGGCTCAGCGCGTCAACGCCCGTGGCGATCGAGTCGATGACGTCGGCGATCGTGAGATTACCGAGGTGGAAAAGCTGGTCGAAATTCTGGTAGGCGATCGTGACGAATCCGCCCGCCGAGAACGACGTCCCCGAGGCGAGACCCGTCCCGGCGACGAAGTCGATCTCGTCGGCGTTGTTTGCGTTCGCGACGGCGGTGATCTCGGTGCCGATGCCGGCGGTTGTCAGCGCGTCGTTGATCTCGGTAATGAGCTGTGCGACCGAGGTATTTCCCGAGGTTGTCGCCTGCGGGAGGTGGATCGAGACGGGAGCGTTCTGGCCGATCGTCGCCTGGAAATAGAGGTCGCCGCCAGGCTGGCCGTTCGAGCCCGAGGGGAGCGTGAGGGTACTGGCCTCGCCGAGCGGGTCGAGGGCCGTGATCGTCATCGACGGAGCAGGGTTGGCGGAGAGATTCAGGAAGCTCGATGCGGTAACCTGGACGCCGCTGAGGGTTGCCGTCAGGGTCGCGCTCGGGGTGACGGTGATCAGGCTTTCGAGTGCCGAGGTACTGGAGAGGTCCGCGAGCAGAGTCGTGAGCAGCACCGGGGCGCCCTGGGCTGCCTGGATCTGGAGGTTACCCGCCGCCGCGATGGCTCCGTTGGTGATCGAGATGCCGACAGGCCCGAAGGCCGCGGTCGCGAACGAGCTGCCGGAGGGCGTCGTCACGGCCACCGCGAGGCTGGCGTCGGCCGAGAGGTTCTCGACGAAGAGCCCACCCGCCGACGTGTGGACCACGTCGCCGTTGAAGAAGCCGAGGACCGTCGCCATCGGGTCGTTGGCGTTTGCAAACGTGAGCTGGAGCGTCTGGCCGAGGCTGAATTGCTCGAGGGTGAAGGTGATATTGCCGTTCTGATATCCGGCGACGACGATGCTCTGTGCCGGGGTCGCGGTCGAGTACAGCCCGACACCGGCCAGCGCGAGATTGAGCTGGCCGACCAGCGTCGAGGGATCGGTTGGATTCGCCGGATTGACGAGGCTCGTGTCGCCGCTTGTGGCAGACTGCGAGAGTGCGATGTTATAGGTGTTCGAGCCGATCGTCAGCGTGAAGCTGGAAGCGGCGCCGAGCTGGCCGGTGCCCGGGAGCGGGCTGGTGACCGTCCCGTTGGCCTTCTGTGTGTGGGCCGTCGCACCGTCCTGGAAGCCGAGGACGGTCGCCATCGGATTGGTCGACGCATTCGGGATGCCGATGGCGAGGGTGCTGGTGCTGGCCGCCTGGATCAGGGTCAGCGTGATGTTGTTGTTCGCGTAACCGGCAAGCACCTGGCTGCCCAGTCCGGCCGACTGAAGCGCCAGGTTGATCTGGCCGACGAGGGTGGTCGGATCATTGGGATTGCTCGCGTTGAAGACGCTTGTGTCGCTGGACGTCGCGGTTGCCGGGAGACTGACTGTGACGGCCGCGCCGCCGTCGATCGAGAGCGTGAATGAGGCATCCGCACCGAGCTGGCCGTTGATCGGAATCGATTGCTCGGGCGAGCCGGCGAGGATCGGAGGCAGAGGCGCTGAGCCGGAGAGCGTCGCCGGCTGTGGGGCCAGGTCCAGGCCGAACGTGAAGCCCAGGTTGATCGTCGGGGTGACGAGCAGGTCGGCATTGCTGGAGACGCCCGCGAGCGAGCCGAGGTTGAGCTGGAAGCTCATCGGGAGCGCGAGCTGGGCCAGGGTCTCGCTGAGGTTGACGCCGAACGTCAACTGATCGGTGGTCGGATCGTAGCTGGCGGCGTTCGAGCCGGTCACGGTGTTGATCAGGGTCGCGAGCGCCTGAGCCGTGTTGAAAAGCGGAGCCCGCTTGATCCCGGCAGGGACCGCGGCCCCTGCGCCCTGCGCCTGGGAGAGGTTCAGCGTCGTCGTCGTGACGCCCGACTGGTAGAGCGTGGCGGTGGACTGACCGGCGGAGGTTTCGGCGAGGTAGACATTCATCGTGTCGCCGGCGGGGATCGTCGGGAAGCTGAGCTGCGGAACCTCGCCCGCGGTGATGGTGAACGCCGAGGACTGCGGACTGCCGGCCGATTCTCCCGCGGAATCGACGTAGGTGTATTGCGCCACGTAGGTCCCGGCCGCGAGCGATCCGCCGGTCGTTCCGCTGCCGGAGGTGGTCACCTGGGGGGCCAGGCTCGGCTCCTGAATGTTGACGAGGCCCGAGACCAGCCGGTCACCGAAGACGGCCCCCAGGTCGATCACCTGGCCGACCGTCGTCTTCGTGAAGGGAATGGTCGCGCCGAAGACCGGCGAATTCTGGATCTGCTGGAACCATCCGCCGAGCTGGTCCAGGCTCCCGAGGACGTTCGTCCCGGTGAGGTTGCCGAAGTCGGCGAGGTTGCCGAAGTTCTGGGTCGAGACGTTCGGGCCCGCGCCGCTGAAGACGTCGGGCATGCTCAGATCGATCTCGGGAGCGGGGGTACCCGAGAGCGTATTGCCGCCGAAGGTGAACGAGACCGGGAGGGCGGCGGTCAGGCTGTTCGTCGGCTTCGTGAGGGTGACGAGCGTACTCTGCTGATTCGTGGAGATGTCGGTGGCGTCGGTATTCAACTGGGCTGTGGTGACCGCGACGGAGGAGCCGCCGAACGAGACGCCGATACCGGCCCCGAGGCTGACACTCCCGTTCTGGACGGACCCTCCCAGGAACCCGAAATCCAGGTTGAAATTGAGCGTGCTACCGGTCGAGACCGAGGCGGTTACCGTCATCGATGTGACCGAGACCGAGAAGTTACCCGAGGCGTCGACCGAGAAGCTCAGGTCGGCCGAGAGGCTGGCGGTGACATCGATCGTCGGGGCGGTCCCGGAGATCAGGATATTCGAGGACTGGGCCGCTGCGCCGAGATCAAGGCTGACGGAGGTCGATGCGCTCGCGGTGACGTTCGGGATGCTGAACGTGAAGCCGTACGGGGCCGCGGTGCCGGTTACGGCATCGGTCACGCTGTTGTTGAGGCCGGTGATCGCGTTGAGCGCTGAGACGAGTCCCTGATCGGTCGGGCTGGCGCCGGAGAGATACGAGCTGGCCGGGGTGGCGAGGTCGGTGTTGAGGGTCGACTGGAGGTTGAAGAGCTGGCCGATGGGTTGATCGACGATCGGCAGGGGGACGGCGAAGATCCCGTAACCCTGGAGGGCCGAAGCGTAGGCCGAAAGTGCCGAGAGACCCGAATTGATCGCGCCGGCCTGAGTCGCGGAGATCGGATCGGCGGAGAGAAGGGTCCGATCTTCCAGCGGCTCCGCCCACGGGCGCATGGGGAACCGGCAGGAGGGCACGAGGCCGGAGCGCCGGCGGCGTCGTCCGTCGAGGTTTCGATCTCCGGGATGGAGACTCGCAACGGCGCGAGAACGTGGCGTCATCGATATGGTCCTCGGTGTCAGCTCAGGGGGTACAACGAACCGGCGGGCCATCGCGAGGATAGGCCCGACACGGCATCGGAAATTCCTGGCCCGGCCAGGGTCAGAGCGGGACCGGCCGATGGTTCGACCGGTCACGCCCCGAACCTCGCGTCGGGCTCATTGAGGGCGAGGGGGCAGACCTAGGTAAGTGGCGACCTCCGGTGCGCCGGGCCTGCCGGGATCGTCCCCATCGCGAGTTCCATCGAATGGTGGGCCCGCATGTGTCGGATGGCCGACACTGGGCCGGACGGATGTCCGTGGGCTGGCATCCCGGTGCGATAGGCGACCGGGCGGGCCTGGCCGCGAGAGGCGCCGAGGAAGGATCCGACGAAGTTACTGCCGGATACCAACGAGCCCCCGCCGGAGCGTTCGCCGAGCGGGTTCCCCGAGAGATCCTTCAGGCCGCCGGAGTAAACGGTCAGGAAGTAGTAACCGCGGCGGATCGGAGCACCGCCGAGCTGGAGCGTGACCGTCTCCTGACCGCTTCCGGAGGAGGGTGAGGAAACCTCGACCGAACGGACGAGGTTCGGCCCTCGCTCGGCGAAGCGCCGGCTGACTCGATAGTTTGCCGGGTCGATCAGCGAGGACGGGTCGATGGCCGCGTACGGGTCATTGACCGTGACGCTCACCGTGTCGGTCGCGCGATTGAACGAATAGCCGACGACCTGCGGACCGGCCACCGACGCCCGGGTGACGTCGAGAGTACCGGCGGCCGAGGCCGAGATGCTCCCGTCGTTCCCGGTGATCTGGAGCAGGAACGGCGATGTACCGGGAACCATCGGCGTCTGGATCAGGGACTCGGCCGCCGTGGTCACGACGAACCCCGATCCACTCGGGCTGACGGCGACGGGTGTCCGGCTGTCGGCGCCCGCGAAGCTCACGAACGAGCCGGCGCCAGTGTAGTTC
>DAIDJI010000475.1 GCA_027451455.1 Planctomycetales bacterium
CGGGACGATCCTTCCAGTCGGTGAACGTGCCGACCAGCGCGACCGATCTCGGAGACCCCGCGGGTCGGTGGTGGAAGGTCACCCGATACCGGCCGCTCGCAAGCCGCGTCGAGGTCGGCATACCGAGGGCGAGATCCTGATCGGCCAGGACATAATTCACGTAGCCGACGTGCATCTCGTCCCACGTCTGCTCGCCGAAGGTCACAGCGCGTCGAGGGTCGGGGTTGTTGGGGTTCTCGTCCGAGTTGTCGAAGTGGGCCTCGGTGTGGAGGATCGTCCCTTCGGGCATCGGCTTTGGCCGGTCGAGGGCGTAGAGATTCTGCCAGTCGAACTCGTATCGGGGAACGTCGAGGAGGACCTCGTGCCGGCCGTCCGGATACCTGGCGACGAACCGCATCGACTTGCCCCGGAGATGCATGTGGGGCAAAAGCGCGAGGAGCTTCGAGGGGCGCGAGAACCGGAAGTCGGCCCGCGAGACGTAGTCGGTCGCGCCGGGCGGTATCTGAAGACGAAGGTTGAGCGCCATCCCCGACATCAATTCCTTGTGGACGGCCTTCGGGTCGGCGAAGACCAGCCCGATCCGGCTCCGATCGACCTGCTTCGTCCCGCGGGGAGTATAGTGAAGCTGCAAGACGAGCTTCGATCCCGCCGGGATCCGCTTCGCAACGCCATCAGGAAGGGCGCGGGGAGGCATCCCAGGGGCGTAGGCCGCGAGGAAGTCGCCGCCAGCCTCGTCGATCTTCTCCACCCCAGGCGGCAGGACATAGACCACAACATGGTGGACGACCGACGAGTTGCCCGGCCGGACCTCCGAGGCCCGGATCCAGACGTCGTGCGTTAGCTTCGGGTCGAGCTCGACAAGCTGGTAGGGCATCGATCCCTCGGCCGGGATTTCCACCTCGCGGGGCATTTCCAGGATCAGGTCAGGCCGAGGGATTTGCCATCCCTGAACGAATCGGGCCGGCGGAGGCAGATCGATCGGATTCCCCTCGGGCGCACCCCCGGCCACCCAGTCGCGAATGGCCCTCTTCTCCGCGTCCGAGAGCCGCGCGTCATTCGCGAACGTGCCGTATTTGGGCGAGGCGTGCCAGGGGGGCATCCGCCCCTCCTCAACGACCTCGGCGATCATGCTCGACCAGCCGGAGGCCGCTCGGTAATCGGTCAGCGAGAACGGACCGATCTCGCCTGGCCGATGGCAGGAAACACAGTGAGCCTGGAGGATGCGAGAGACTTCCTTCGCGTACGTCACGCCACCCTGTCCGGACGGCTTCGTGACCCGTCCGATCCGGCAGCCGACCGCCCTGGTTCTCGGCGTCGCGACCGGCCTCCCTCCGAGAACCGCTTCAAGCGCGTCGACCAGGTCGCGACGGGCCGCATCGGGGCGATGGACGCCAATGGCATACTGGTTGTCGATTCGGCCCCGATAGGCGACGGCCCGCGACCCATCCAGCACAAAGACCTCGGGCGTCCGCTCGGCCCCAAGGCGGTCGGCGAGCTCGTTGCCGAAATCCTTGACGACCGGAAATGGCAGCCCATGACGCTCGGTGAACCGGCCAATCGCGACGGGTCCGTCCTGTTGATTGGCGTCGACTCCGAAGAATCCGACGCTTCGCGACTCGTATTCGCGGGCGATCTCGGCCAGCCTCGGGGCGTAAGCCTCGGCCAGAGGACATTCGGTCCCGAGAAACGCCAGGACCACCACCTTCCGATCGCGAGCCTCGTCGAGCGTGTGCCAGGCCCCTCGATGGTCCTGAAGTCGGAAGTCGGCCGCCCGCCTCGCCGGCTCGCCCGCTCCAATCAGGCCGACCACCGCCATGACCCCGAACAACCCGGTGACGCTCATCTTCCGGACCCCTGGCTCCCTTGCACCCGTCCCTCAAACCGGGTCCACTGTGCCACAACTGTCAGAGAATTTCCAGGGAGCGCGGATGGCCCGGGTCAGACCGGCTGGCTGGCGATCCGGTCTCATCGGCCTGGCGGCACCAGACGACCCCGGTAGAATGGCATCGCACCGACTCGTTTACAAAATTTATAGAAGTCGGTACGACCATCAAGAAGTCATCGCGAGGAGCGAATCCTCCCGGCTCGTTGAACCAGAAACGACATGGGCATGGGCCCTTGATCCCGTCTCGGGCGGGCCGAGGATGACGATCGTTGGGCGATTCCCTGAAGGAGATACCATGTCGTTGTCGATGCGGTCGTTGGCGCTTGCGCTGGTCTTCACGCTCCCGACCGGACGGGATATCCGGGCGCAGGAGCGTGCGAAGCCCACAACTGGGCCGGAGCCGGGCCTAACGGTGGGCACTCTGGCGCCGAGGTTCACGTTGAAGGATCAGGCGGGCCGGACACGCTCGCTGGAGGAATTTCTCGGGAAAGGAAAGGTCGCCCTGGTCTTCTACCGGTCGGCCGATTGGTGACCGTTCTGCCGCCGGCAGTTGGTTCAACTGCAACGCGATCTGAAGTCGATCGAGGACGCCGGGATTCAGGTGATCGGTATCAGCTATGACGAGCCGGCGGTTCTCGGACAATTCACCGGAAAGATGAAGATCACCTTTCCACTCCTCTCCGATCCCGAGAGCCGGACGATTGATGCTTACCATGTCCGCAACGAAGCCGCTCGCGGTCGGATTGCGGGCGTGCCCGATCCGGGCACCTTCCTTCTGGACCGGAAGGGTGTCATCCGTGCCAAGCTGTTTCTGGAAGGATACCGCGACCGTCACACGACGAAAGCGTTGATCGACGCGGCCCGATCGATCGACTGAGACATCCGGGGCCTGCAGGAGAGTGGCCGCCCTGGTTTGGAGCGGGTCGACCGCTCTCCACCGACCCGAAATCCGGGTTGTCCCGCGATCTTACGCTTTGCGCAGCTCGCTGGCACGGGCAGCGAGGTTGAAGACGGCGGTCTGGAAGAGGCCGCGGATGCTCCCGCTAGCGGCCCGATAGGCCTCGGTAAAGCCCTCGGCGCGGGTCCAGGTGAGGACCTCGTTGACCTGGCGGGCCATCAGTTGCAGCATCTCCTCGATGGTCGAGCCTTCAGGCTCGATCGCGATCGCGTCGGTGGCGTTGCGGGCCTCTCGGGCAAACGGGGGCGCCTCGGCGACACCCGCGCCGTTCCGGCGGCCTGCATCAGCCGAGGCCGGCGCGTCTTCCCAGGGCGGCGCAGCGGTCGAGCCCATCGTCCGCCGATCTCGATCACGGTCGCGCTCCGACGCCGCCTCTCCGGCACCTGCCTCCTGGTTGTCCCGGGGTAGCCGCTCGTAGTCGTCCTTCGGCAGACCGGCCGTCGAGTAGAGCTTGCCATCCGCGCCAACCCGACCCGGTAGGTTGGGGATCTGGTGTGACTCGATCAGTTGCTTGCGGATCTTCAAGACCAGGTCGCGGCTGACGGCCAGCTCCTGTGCCATCCGGCGGTCCGACCAGTCGGGGTGCAGCTTCAGTTTGACCTCAACCGCCCTCCGACGCTCCGCCCGGGTGAGCGGAAGGCCGTGGAACAGGTTCACACTGGCGACGAAGTCGAGAGCCTCGGTGAAGGTGCCGGTCCGGATCTCGGCCGGGATCGTCCGCTTGCTCATCATCACGGCCGAGGCGTGACGATGGAACCCGTCCGCGATCAAAAGTCGACCATCGACCTCGAAGACCGTGATCGGCGGCAGCCGCTCCCACGAGTCGGCGTAACGCTCGACCGTGAAGTCGTCCAGCCGATCGCGCAGGTTCAGGTTCGGATCGAGCACGAGATCGTCTAATGGCACCTCTCGAATATTCATGTCGGCGCTTCTTTCGTGGTCGGCGTGACCTGGCACCCCGGGGGATCCGTTCGCAATTCCCGGTCTTCGACATTAAGATCGGCTGGGATCACCGGGCGATTGACGGCCCGGTCGGGGAAATCTCGGGATACAGGGCGGGAGCTGCCGAGGATGCGGATTCTCGTGACAGGGGCAAGTGGACGTCTCGGATCGGCTCTCCGGGATCATCTGATCGAGCAGGGTCGCCATCAGGTCATCGCCTGGAGCGGATCTACGGCCGGCGCCCGGAGTCCGATTTCGATCCGACCGATCGACCTGGCCGATCCCCGGGCAATCACCAAGGCGATCGCCGAGGACGACCCTGACGCGATCGTCCACGCCGGCGCACTCAGCTCGGCCGACGCGGTCTTTCGCGATCCCTCGCGAGGCCGGGCGGTCAATGTTGAGTCGACCCGGATCCTTGCCGAATGGGCCGGCGCTCGCGGCCGTCGGCTGGTCTTCACCTCCACCGACATGGTCTTTGACGGGTCTCGATCGTGGTGGCGCGAGGACGACGAAGCGAGGCCGGTCCTGGCTTACGGTCAGACCAAGCTCGACGCCGAGGTCCACGTCCGGGCGATCGATCGCGGACTGGTGGCGCGCCTGTCGCTGCTCTTCGGCCCAACCAGCTCCGGCCGTCCCGACTTCTTCAGCCAGGCGGTGCAGGCCCTCCGCCGAGGCGAACCGCGCGGGTTCTTCTGTGACGAGTACCGGACCCCGCTCGACTACCAAACCGCTGCCGAAGCCCTTGTCGGCCTGCTGGAATCGGAGGCGGTCGGGATCGTGCATGTCGCCGGACGGGATCGGCTCAGCCGTTTCGACCTGATGCAGCGCACCGCCGCCACGCTCGGTCTCGACCTCGACCTCGTCCGTTCGGCCTCGCAGTCCGACGCGACCTTCCCCGAACCGCGCCCGACCGATGCCTCGCTCGACACGACTCGCCTGACAGAGATCCTCCCCCACCTGGTCCGCCCAACCATCGAGAAGGCCCTCAGCGACTGGCGATGAGGGCCCCGGCTTCCTTCAGGGGGGCCAGGAGAAGCTCCGGGCCTCAACCACAGTATGTGAAACCAAAAC
>DAIDJI010000476.1 GCA_027451455.1 Planctomycetales bacterium
TTTCCCTTTCGATGTGGAGTAGCCGGCTTCATGGAGAGAATCCAGGCCCGTCGGGAGCGTCTGAAACAAAGGCTGGTCAAGGAACAGGTGGACGGATTCCTTGTCGCCTCGCCGGTGAACGTCCGCTATCTGACTGGATTCACGGGCGATTCCTCAATCCTGCTGGTCGGCCCCGATCGCGAAATCCTGGTTTCCGACGGTCGGTACACTACCCAGATCGAGCAGGAATGCCCTGGACTGGAACGCCAGATCCGACCAACCGGCGTCGAGATGCCGAGCGAACTGGGAAGAGTCGTTCAGGGACTCGGCTGGCGCCGTCTCGCATTTGAGGCGACGAACCTCACCGTCGCCGAGCTCCAGGCTTTCTCGGTGGCAATGCCCAGCGTCGAGCTGCGCGGTGTCTCAGGATGGGTCGAAGTGCTCCGTCGGGTGAAGGATCGAGAGGAGATCGAGGCCATCCGCTCATCCGTGAGAATCGCCGAACGAGCCTTCGGGATCCTCCGAGCCGGACTCCGTCCTGAGGAGACGGAACGCGATGTCGCCGATGCGATCGAGGCCGCCCTCCGCCGATGCGGCGCCACAGGTTCCAGCTTCCCGCCGATCGTCGCTGTCGGTGAACGGGCCGCCCTGCCCCACGCCCGGCCGACTCGTACCCGCCTCGATCGCGATGCTTTCGTCCTGATCGACTGGGGCGCCAGCGGCGAGCCCTACAAAAGTGACTTGACGCGGATCATCGCCACAGGTAAGGTCACACCGAAATTCGAGGAGATCTACCGGACCGTACTGACCGCCCAGGAGCGGGCCATTGCCGCGATCCGTCCCGGCGCACTGGCCCACGATATCGATGCCGAAGCCCGCTCCGTCATTGACGCGGCCGGTTTCGGCGGTTTTTTTGATCACGGCCTGGGTCACGGGATCGGCATGGAGATTCACGAGGCGCCCCGAATCCGAAAAGGATCGCCGGACGTCCTCGAGCCCGGTAACGTGGTCACAGTCGAGCCGGGAATTTACCTGCCCGGCTGGGGCGGCATCCGGATCGAGGACGACGTGCTCGTCACCGATGACGGCTGCGAGGTTCTCTCCCGACTGCCGAAGGGGATCGACTCGGTTACGATCGACTGAAGGCCCCGAATCCACCCGATCCCTCCGTTGTGCGTGCCCCGCCCGCGACGTTCTCGACCGACGCCGAGACCCGTTCGCGCCCCGGAGTGGACAAGACCATGCGCCGGCCGACTGCGGAGTGAACGAATGGCGGAGAGCCCCCAGGAATCCAGTGGACCGCTGGACGTCGAGCGGATCCACTACCTCGCCCGGCTGATGAAGCGGTACGATCTCAGCTCGCTCGACCTGGCCGATGGCCCGGTCCAGATCCGCCTGCGACGACGAGGGCCGGAGGCTTCTCCCTCGAGTATGGGGCCCTTGCCCCAGGGCGGTTCTCAGGTAATGGTCGGGAATCAACCCTACCTGGTCTACTCAATGGCCCAGGGGACCGCACCACATCCCGGCGAGATCCACCCGTCATCCGCCCCCGCCACCCCCGGCGCGGCTTCGCTCGCCTCGGCGCCGTCGGCCCCGGCCGAGAAGGGTGTTCTCATCGAGAGCCCCATGGTCGGAACTTACTACACCTCACGCGCCCCGGATGCTCCGCCGCTCGTGACCGTCGGCACCGTCGTGCATCCCGGAACCATCGTCTGCATCATCGAGGCGATGAAGGTATTCACCGATATCCCCGCCGGCGTCTCCGGCACGATCGTCGAGGTACTGGCCAAGAACGGCCAGGCGGTCGAGTTCGGCCAGCCGCTCTTCCGCGTCAACCCGTCGTGAACGCCCGGACCGTCGAGAGGTTCAGCCCGAAGATGTTTCCACGAATTCTGGTCGCCAACCGCGGCGAGATCGCCCTCCGCGTCATTCGCGCCTGCAAGGAACTGGGCGTCGAGGCCGTCGCCGTCTATTCCCAGGCCGACCGCGACGCCATGTACCTGAAGGTCGCCGACCGGGCAATCTGCATCGGCAAGGGTCCGAGCACCGACAGCTACCTCAATATCCCAAGAATCATCGCCGCCGCCGAGGTCGCCGACGTCCAGGCGATCCACCCGGGGTATGGCTTTCTCAGCGAGAATCCAGGCTTCGCGGAGGTCTGCGGCGCCAGTGGCTTCGAATTCATCGGACCACCCCACGAGGCCATCCGCAAGATGGGCCTCAAAACCGAGGCCAAGGAAATCGCCGCCGAGGCGAAAGTGCCCTGCGTTCCCGGCTCCGAGGGCGTCGTCACCAGCGACACCCAGGCTCTCAGACTCGCTCGCCAGATTGGTTTCCCCGTCCTCATCAAGGCCGCGGCCGGTGGCGGCGGCAAGGGGATGCGAATCTGCCGGGACGAAGCTCACCTCGCCGAAGCCCTCCAGATGGCCCGCAATGAGGCCGAGGCCGCATTCAAGAACGCCAGCGTCTACATCGAGAAGTTCATCGACCGCCCGCGGCACGTTGAGGTTCAGATCCTCGCCGACAAGAGCGGCCACATCGTCCACTGCTGGGATCGCGATTGCACCCTTCAGAGACGCCATCAAAAACTCATTGAAGAATCCCCCGCACCAACGCTACCGCTGCAAGTGCGCCAGCGCCTCGGCGAGTCCGCCGTCCGCCTGGCCCGGGTTGCCGGGTACGTCAACGCCGGGACCTGCGAGTTCCTCGTCGACGCCGATCACAATTTCTATTTCATCGAGGTCAACGCCCGAATTCAGGTCGAGCATCCCGTCACCGAAATGGTGACCGGTATCGACCTCGTCAAGCAGCAGATCCGAATCGCCGCGGGTGAGCCCCTCCCGTTCAACCAGGACGAGATCGTCCTCCGCGGCCACTCGATCCAATGCCGGATCAATTCGGAAGACCCCGATCACGACTTCCGACCGTCGCCTGGCCGGATCACCGCTCTCCGCATCCCCGGCGGTCCCGGAGTGCGCTGGGATTCACATATCCAGGTCGGATATGTCGTCCCACCCTACTACGATTCTCTACTCGGAAAGCTGATCGTTCACGCCCCAACCCGTGACGAGGCCCTCGCCACCATGCGACGAGCCCTCGACGAACTGGCAATCGAAGGCGTCCAGACCACAATCCCCCTCCACAAGCGGATACTCCGTCACCCAGATTTCCTCACCAACCACGTCGACACGACCTGGGTCGAACGTGTGCTGCTACCTCCACGATCGGGACCGCCCTCGCCCTGAAGCCTCTCTGGGCCTGCTCACGATACCGAATTCCTGGCCGCCTGGTCCTGGACCCCTCCGAATGTTAAACTCGGTGAGTAGGTCAGCGCGGCCGACAGCACGAAGGAGGGAGGTTGCGCGATGAAGGTGGGCCTGCTCACCGGCGGCGGCGACTGCCCCGGGCTAAATGCCGTGATCCGAGCGGTCGTCCATCAGCTCGAACAGGCCGGCTCGACCTGTATCGGTATTCTCGAAGGGTGGCGCGGACTGATCCAGGACCTCACCTGCCCGCTCACCACCGCCGAAACCGACGGGATTATCGGGCTCGGCGGAAGCATTCTCGGCTCTTCTCGCACCAACCCCTACCGAAATCCGGAGACCGACCTCACCGCCCTGCGCGAAAACTTCGAGCGCCTGCAGCTCGATGCGCTCGTCGTGATCGGCGGCGACGACACCCTGGGCGTCGCGCTCCGCCTCCGAAACGATTTCCAGTATCCAGTCGTTGGCATCCCCAAAACGATCGACAACGACCTGCGCGTCGCCGATTTCTCCTTCGGCTTTGATACGGCCGTAAACATTGTCACCGAGGCCGTCGACCGGCTGCGGACGACCATAGAAACCCACCGCAGAATCGTCGTCGTCGAAACCATGGGACGCCACTCCGGATGGCTCGCCTGCTTCGCCGGGATGGCCGTCGGGGCCGATTACATCCTCATCCCCGAAGTACCAATCGACCTCCCGCATCTGCTCAACGTCCTGAGCCGCCGCAGAGCCGCCGGAAAACGATATGGGATCGTTGTCGTCGCCGAAGGAGCGCAATTGCCCGACCGCCGGCCGATCACCATCGACGACGAAACCGACTCTTTCGGCAATTCCCGCCTCGGAGGGATCGCCGTCACCGTTGCCGACGAGATCGCCCTGGCCATGAGGCTTGAAACCCGCGCCGTCATCCTCGGCCACCTCCAGCGCGGCGGTTCTCCAAGTGCCTACGACCGAATTCTCGCCACCCGCCTCGGACTCGCCGCAAGCCGGCTGGTTCTTCGCGGCCGCTACGGCACGATTGTGACACTCATCAATGGCAGCATTGGAGAGACTCCACTAACTGAGTTGAACACAGCCAACAAGACCCTCGACCTCTCGTACTACGACGAGGCTGCGGCCTTCTTCCAGTGATCGACAAACCGCCTACCAGAAAAACTAAAGAAAAAACCATCAGCCATTTGACTCCAGCGTCCGGCCCGGTATCATAACTCTTGCCTCGCGAATGAAAGACGTCGGGAACAGCAAACGGGGAAGCTATAACCTCCCAGTTTGCCCCTCGTGAGGGACCTGACGGGCTAAGCCTCATCGGGAAAAGAAAAAGCCGAAGGGGTTGACTGAGAACGCGAGATAGTTAGAATAGTCTTTACCTGACGAGCGAAACCGAACGCCGAGACACGGCCGGGATGAGTCACTACAAGTGGCTCGCACCGGCCGAAAACGTCGAACAAGTTTCGCTGGGCTCGAAGTTTCCGAATACGGACCGCGAACCTTCCTTAAAGAAGGATCGTAAGGGCAATATCGGGAATGCGATCTCTTTGACAATTCGGTCGATAGCATTCGTCAGCCAAACACGAGACGAGATAAGATTTCGTCGCGTCAAGAACCCTT
>DAIDJI010000477.1 GCA_027451455.1 Planctomycetales bacterium
CGACCCTGATCCGGAGCATGACCTCGCCCGAGTCGGACCACGGCCGGGCTTCCCAGCACCTTCTCTCGGGATACCGGCCGTCGCCCGCGATCGAGTATCCCGGCTTCGGCAGTGCGGTCGCGAAGCTGCGCGAGGCCAGCCGCGGAATGCTCCCGCCCTACGTCGCGGTCCCCGACGCCCCGATCGCCGGTGGGAGCGGCTACCTGACCCCCGCCTACGACGCGTTTGCCGCCTCGGGCGACCCGAACCAGCCGGGATTCCGGGTCAAGAACCTGACTCCCCCCGATCGATTGACCCTGGCCCGTCTGCTCCGCCGTCGAGAGATGGTCCGGTCGCTCGATGAGTTCGCCCGCGACGTCCCGCCGACCCCGCTAACCACCAGCCGCGACCAGTTCTCCGAGCGGGCTTACGCGCTGATGACCTCGAACGCTGCGCAGGCCGCGTTCCGGATCGACGAGGAAAAGGACGCCGTCCGCGAGAAGTTCGGCCGGACCACGCTCGGCCAGTCGTGCCTGCTGGCTCGCCGGCTCGTTGAGGCGGGCGTCTCCTTCGTCACGATCAACGACCGGGGCAACGGCCCCCTCGGCTGGGACACCCACGCCCAGAACTTCAACACCATCAAAAATACACTCGCCCCCCCCCTGGACAGGGGAGTCTCCGCACTGCTGGAGGACCTCGGCGAGCGCGGGTTGCTCGACGATACCCTCGTGGTGATGATGGGCGAATTCGGACGAACGCCGAAGATCAACGGAAATGCCGGCCGAGACCACCACGGCAGGGCCAACAGCGTCCTGCTCTTCGGAGCCGGAGTCCCGGGCGGCCTCGTGATCGGCCGGACCGACCCCACGGGCGACGCCCCGGCCGAACGTCCTGTCACGCCCGCCGACCTGGCCTGGGTCCTCTATCAGAGGCTGGGGATCGATCCCGAGACCACCCGGTTCGAATCGCCCGACGGCCGACCCATCCGCCTGGTCGACACCGCCAATCCACCGACCGAACTGATCTGATCCGATCCGATCTGATCCAGCCCGGCACCTAACGCCGGTCAGCCGTTTCCAGGTGTGAGGGCCAGCCCTCTTCGTCGGAGGCTGGCTCTTTCGCGTCGAACCATGACGGCTCGAATTCGCCGGTCAATAAGAGCCCGACGAGATCACCTCGCCATGGGCGCGGGTCCCCAGCGCCCACCAGATGTTCGGCGAGATCGTATTCTTGATGAAGTGGACGCTGCCGTCCGCCATCAGGGCGTTCACACCGCCAGGATGCTGGCTAGAGGCATTGGCGAAGGTGGACTGATCGGGCCAGCCGCCGCCGGATACCCGGCAGGCACCCCAGGGAAACAACTGCGAGTTCGGGGTCACGACCGTGTTGAACAGCGTGACGCCGTTGGCGCCAACCTCCCAGAAGACGCCCCGGGCACCGTTGATTCCCGAGCCGCTCTTCCAGGACATCGTGCACGCGTTCAGGGCCGGCACGATGAGGGTTGTGTACGCCGCCGAGGCGTCCAGGACCTGCCCCGTGCTCGCGGCGCCGACGCCCAGGACCGAGTTCCCCCGGTATCCGACCGTCGCGCTGTTTCCAGACCCCACGAGGGCCTCGCTGAAGGCGATCGTGTTCGAGGTTCCGTCGGTGCAGCTCGCGATCCCGTAGCAGATCCAGTAGGCGAACAGCCCCGTGCTCCCGATCGGTGAGTTGGAGGTGGCCGAGACGCCCGGCGGCGTCACGTACGCCAGGTTCGTCGTCGTCCCGATCGAGCCGCTATAGCTGTTGTCGAGCGTCCCGGTAATGTTGTACGTCGAGATCCCCGCGCTCCCGGCGTTCGGGTCGGACGGACAGATGAAGGCCTTGATCCGCGAATTGGTCACGGTCACATTCATGTAGAAACCAGGCGCCTCGTTGCACGCGACATTGAAGTTGGCCGCGTTGTAGAGGGTGGTCTGCTCCATGTTCCCCAGAATCAACGACTGGGCGCTCCAGTTCGCCCACCAGTTGTTCGTGTAGACGTCCGGGACCGAGACAATCGCCCGACTCACCCCCATGGGAAAGGTATCGTTGCTCGAGTGGTAGTTATGCAGGGCCAGCCCGATCTGTTTGAGATTGTTGGTGCACTGAGCGCGACGAGCCGCTTCCCGGGCCGCCTGGACGGCCGGCAAGAGCAGCGCGATCAGCACGGCAATAATGGCGATCACGACCAGCAGCTCGATCAGCGTGAATCCAGCCCCGAGACCCACGCGGCGAGCCCGAGAACGAAATGCATTCTTCAAAAGACCTGCTCCTTTCGAAACGACCGAAAAACGCCCCCCGCGTCCAGAGACTCGGGCAGGCGCAAGCGGACCGGCGACTTTCTCACGCGGGAATCCCGGGAGAAAATCAAACCGCCCGCAAACAAAGGCTCTTTTGAATCCTGGGAGGATCAAAAGGCAAACGATCCTGCTCTCTGGACCACTCCGCCCCGTTCCGATTTTGTCAAACCCGCTGGAGGGGCGACCCCAGAAGCCGGAAGACGACCGAGGGAGAGAATATGTCAGCCGTGACGATCGGGTGAGCGAAGCCAGAAGCAGGGCAATCCAGCTCCAGGAGAATCCGGACAGGTCCAGGATTTCCGCCGAAGCTCGCATACAAACAGAACACGCTTTACCTTACCCGCTGGAAGTCCAGCTTGCAAGCCGCTGGAAGGGTCCCCGACATTTTTCGGATTCGATTCCTCGATTCCGCCTGGGCCCAGACCGAAAAACGATCTCTGAGGAAACTCGTTGATCCAGCGATGGGGCTCTCTGGCGCTCCGGCCGGCGGGGGTCCGGAGGCAAGTCGGGCCAGGCGGGTTCGTCCGTTCCTCAGAACGTGCGACGACCTGCCCTTGAGGCGAATGGGCGTCTTCAGGTCTTCTTTCCGCCAGTGGTCTCTTGATTCCGAACCGTTTTCTGGTAACTCTGGGTTGGATGCTGGACCAACGGCTCGGACGATTCTTCGCGGGATTTTGTTAATCGTTCCGAGAAGCTTGCGTGCGGGACCGGCCCCGACTCTGGTAGGATGGTCCCAGTCCCTACGTTTTTTGGTCCCGCCAGGAGTTTAACCGCGATGTCGCAAGGTCCTCGCCGTCATCTCCGCCTCGAAAGTGTTGACGGAGTGACCGTCGTGAGTTTCGTTGAATCCAAGATCGTCACCGAGGAGAACATCCAGGAGGTGGGCGATCAGCTTTACAGCCTCGTCGAGGACGAAGGGCACAAGACCCTGCTGTTGAACTTCGGCAACGTCCAGTATCTCTCGAGCGCTGCCCTCGGCAAGCTGATCAACCTCAAGAAGAAGGTGGCCGCAGTCAAGGGGAAGCTCAAACTCTGCTGCATCCATCCCGATCTCCTCGAAGTTTTCCGGATCACCCGGCTCGACCAGGTCTTCGAGATCTACGCGGACGAGCAGGCCGCCCTCGACAAGTTCTGATCGTCTGGCCCCTTCGGATCGCCGCCCCCGATCGCGTTCTCGTTATGCGCCGATCGGGGCGAGGTTCGCGTCCGCAATCTGGAACGTGAGGGGCCGTCCCACCGGAACAGTCTCGCCGCGATTCATCGGGGGGGATCCTTCCTGCTGGAAGCCCTGCCACTTGCTCCATGCCCGACCCCTCCCTCACACCGATGATGCAGCAGTATCGCGAGCTAAAGGCCCGCGATCCGGATGCGCTGTTGCTCTTCCGAATGGGCGATTTCTACGAGATGTTCGGGGAAGATGCCGAGCGTGCCGCGCCCCTGCTCGGTCTCGCTCTGACCTCTCGCGACAAGGACAGGGGAGCCGACGCCGTCCCGATGGCGGGCTTCCCACATCCCGCCCTCGATTCCTACCTCGCGAAAATCGTCCAGGCCGGCCTGCGGGCCGCGGTCTGCGAGCAGGTTGAGGACGCCCGGTTCGCGAAGGGGTTGGTCCGACGCGAGGTCGTCCGCGTCGTGACACCCGGCACCTTGACCGACGAGGAATTGCTCGATCCCCGATCGGCAAACTACCTCGCCGCGGTGGTCGAGGCGGGTAGCAAGGTCGGGCTGGCGTGGGTCGAGCTTTCCACCGGCCGGTTCTCGCTAACCGGTCTGTTGCGCAACGAATTGATCGATGAGATCGCCCGGCTCAACCCCGCCGAGGTCTTGATTTCCGAACTGAGTGCAGAGGCCCCCTGGGTGAAGCTCCTGCGCGGGCAGCCCGTCGGTGCGGTCACCATCCGCCCGTCCTGGGATTTCCAGCCCGAACAGGCGAGACAGTGCCTCTACGACCAGTTCAAAACGACCACGCTGGCCGGCTTCGGCATCGACGATCGGACTCCCGAGGTCCTGGCCGCCGGCGCCCTGATGGCCTACCTTCGCGAGACGCAGAAGACCGCCCTGCCCCACATCACGCGGCTCGTCCCGTACCGCCGCGCTGAGACCATGGGCCTCGACGAAATGACGCGCCGGAGCCTCGAACTGACCCGGACTCTCCGCGAGGGGAAACGTGAAGGCTCGCTCCTGAGCGTGATCGACCGAACCGTCACGCCGATGGGTTCTCGGCTGCTCTCCGAATGGATGACCAGCCCGCTCACCTCACCCGAGCCAATCGCCGAGCGGCTTGATGCGGTCGCCGAGCTGCACGACCAGTCCACCCTCCGCGCTGACCTGCGCGCCATGCTCGCCGAGTCGTTCGACCTGGAGCGGCTGGCGGCCCGGGTCGGCACCGGCCGCGCCACTCCCCGACCTGCCACCGGGAATCCTCGATGGGTCCGTGCCACCCGCACCGCTTCCCGCTCCCCGAAAAGTGGGCGACAAGTGAATAAAGCTCCGTCGAGTCGGGGGATCTACCATCACCTGATCCCTCGCCGGTGG
>DAIDJI010000478.1 GCA_027451455.1 Planctomycetales bacterium
TGATTGCTTATTTCCAGCATCGCCTGGAGGCCCTGGCGCACAGGATGCTCGCTGGATTCCCCGTGGTCGCTGCCAGGGACCAGACCGGCGATGTCCTCCAGGAGGCGCTTCTCCATTTTCCCCAGGCATTCCGGGTCCTGGCGACGAAGGAAGGGGGCCCGGCCGGGCCCAAGAGGTTTCATGGCGCCGACTTCCTTCGGTTTGCCGCCACCCTGATCCGCCGCGAGCTCCTCGATCTGGCCGATCATCATCGCCGTCGCCCGGCCGATTCCCTGCCAGCCGAGAGTGCCATGATCGGTCCTGCCGGCAGGACCTGGGAACCCGCCCGACTGGCAGAATGGACCGAGTTCCACCGGGCTGCCGCCGACCTCCCCGAGCCGGCCCGGGAGGCATTCGACCTGATCTACTACAACGGTCTAACCCAGAAGGAGGCTGCCCAGGTGATCGGCATGGGCGAGCGCACGGTGAGGCAGCGCTGGCAGGAGGCGAGGCTCGAACTCGTCAGGACGCTCGGAGACAGGATGCCGGGGCTGTGACCGCTCCGTATCTGGTGGGAGATATGCCGATGTCTCTGGGTCCGAGCGACGAAGCGCTCCTGAAGGAATGGCTGATTGCCTGGGAGGTAAGTCGGGAACGGGGTGAAGATGTTGCGCCTTCAGTCCTCGTCGGGACCCGACCCGACCTGGAGCCAGAGCTGCAACGCCGAATCCACGCATTGCTGTGCTTCGGTGATCGGTTCGGTCCTGATCATCCGATCGAGAACTCTGAGAAGCTCGGGGACCAAGTCGATGTCCCGGGCTCGGAGAGAACGGGTCCCTGGCCGATCGCCATCGGCCGCTACCGGATCGATCGGCTCCTGGGAGAGGGAGGATTCGGCCGGGTCTATCTGGGGTGGGACGATGGTCTTCGCCGGCATGTGGCGATCAAGGTGCCCAACCGGCGGAGAGTCGCGAGTCCAGACGACCTCGAGGCGTACCTGCGAGAGGGCTGCATCCTGGCTCAACTCAGGCATACGAATATCGTCACGGTATTTGAAGCAAGCCACACCGATGACGGCCAATTCTACATCATATCGGAATATATCAATGGATGCAACCTGGCAGAGCGGATCAAGCACGGCCTTCTCTCGTTCGGGGATTCGGCCAAGGTGGTGGCCGTGGTCGCCGAGGCGCTGCATTATGCCCATAGCCCACCAAGGAACCTCGTACATCGTGACATCAAGCCAGCCAACATCCTGATCGACCAGGCAGATAATCCTTACGTGGCCGACTTCGGAGTGGCCCTACGCGATGAGGACTACGGCAAATGGGACGGCTCACCCGGCACGCCCGCGTACATGAGTCCCGAGCAGGCTCGAGGTGAAGGGCACCTGGTCGACGGCCGGTCCGATATCTTCAGCCTCGGCGTTGTCTTCTACGAGCTGCTGACCGGACAGCGTCCCTTCCAGGGTCGGTCATCGCACGAGATCCTGGAGCGCATTCGAACGGCTGAACCCCGCTCCCTACGGCAGATCGACGACACAATTCCTCGCACGCTCCAGAGGATCTGCGAGAGAGCGCTCTCGAAGTCGGCGAGAGACCGGTACCAGACAGCCGGCGACATGGCCGACGACCTGTGGCATTATCTGTCCCGAAGAGAACCGGGGCGGACGCATGTCCAGCCCATCCCGCAGGGGGCCGACTCGACGGGCGCTGAGTCACTGCCCCCGGTCACGCCTTCTTCCGGTCCCGGTGTCAAGGTCGTGCCAAAGGGGCTACGAGCATTCGACCAGCACGATGCCGACTTCTTCCTGGAGTTGCTTCCGGGTCCCCGCGACCGCGATGGGCTGCCGGAGAGCCTCCGCTACTGGAAGACACGAGTCGAAGCGAACGATCCCGGCGGGACCTTCCGGGTCGGCCTGATCTACGGTCCGTCGGGCTGCGGGAAGTCGTCTCTGGTCAAGGCAGGCCTACTGCCACGGCTGGCCGTCGATGTCTTGTGCGTCTATGTCGAGGCGACGTCAGGCGAAACGGAGTCGCGAGTGCTCGGCGGTCTGCGCAGGACCTGTCCTGAGCTCCCCGCCAAATGCGGCCTCGTCGAATCGATGACGGCCCTGCGGCGCGGGCGCGCACTCACCGCCGGTCAGAAGGTGCTGATCGTCCTCGACCAGTTCGAGCAGTGGTTGTTTGCCAAGGGAGATGAGGGGAACACAGAACTGTTCCGCGCCCTCCGTCAGTGCGACGGCGAGCACGTCCAGGCGATCGTCCTGGTTCGCGACGATTTCTGGATGGCAGCCACTCGGTTCATGCGTGAACTCGATGTCGACTTGCTCCCCGATCGAAATGTGGCCGTCGTCGATCTTTTCGACCTTCGGCACGCCAGGAGGGTTCTCGTTGCGTTCGGCCGCGCCTACCAGACGCTGCCGGAGCGGGAGGCTGGTCTCTCGAAGGATCAAGAAGCCTTCCTTGATCGGGCCATCTCCGGGTTGGCCCAGGGCCGCAGGATCATCTCGGTTCGGCTGGCGCTGTTCGCCGAGATGTTCAAGGCGATGCCCTGGTCACCGTCCACCCTGCGCGAGGTCGGGGGCACCGAGGGAGTCGGCATCACCTTCCTCGAGGAAACCTTTGCCTCGCCTCGGGCGAATCCGCAGCACCGCCGTCATCAGGAGGCGGCGCAGGCCATGCTGAAGGCGCTGCTGCCCCGGACCGGAACGGACATCAAGGGTCAGATGCGGTCGGAGAGGGAGCTGCTCGAGGCCTCGGGCTACGAGGACCGACCCCGCGACTTCGACGATCTGATCCGCATCCTGGATCACGATCTCCATCTCATCACGCCAACCAAGCGAAGGCCGAAAGATCAAGGCGGAGGGAAGGATGGGGAGAACACGGCATCGGGGGCCGATCCCTCTGATTCAACCTCCAGCAGTCTGGCTTCCGCCTTCCGATACTATCAGCTCACCCACGACTATCTGGTCCATTCGGTACGCGATTGGGTGACGCGCAAGCAACGGGAGACCCGGCGCGGCCGGGCCGAGCTCCGCCTGGCCGAACGCGCGTCGCTGTGGGAGGCCAAGGCAGAAAACCGGCATCTGCCGTCGCTCCTGGAGTATGTGGGCATTCGCGTGCTGACTCGCCCGAGGGACTGGAGCGCACCGCAGTGGCTCATGATGAAGAAGGCAGGCTGGTTCTACGCCACGCGGGGCCTGATCCTGGGGCTCGTCATCGTTCTGGCGGGCTGGGGCATGGTCGAGGGCTACGGAGACCTCCGGGCGTCGGCACTGGTGAACGCGCTTGAGTCCGCCCGAACGACGGACGTCCCTTCGATCATCGAGGATCTCTCCCAGTACCGCCGCTGGGCCGATCCCAAGCTCAGGCGGATGCTACGCCAGTCAGACGATCAGAGCCGGGAACGCCTCCACGCGGGGCTCGCGCTCCTGGAGGTCGATGACTCCCAGGTGGAATTCCTGTTCCGCCGTATGCTGACGGCCGCCGCCGTGGAATTGCCCGTCCTACGTGAGGCCCTGGAAGCCCACCGGTCCTCCCTGGTCCCGAGGCTCTGGGCCATGCTCGATTCCGCTGAACCGGGCGATGATCGGCTCCTTTGCTCCGCCGCCGCTCTGAGCCGTTACGACCCCGATAGCCCCCGCTGGACTGAGTCCGGGAATAAAGTCGCTCACGCCCTCGTGACGCTCGATCCCGTCGTACTCGGTCTCTGGCTCGACTTACTGCGGGACGTCCGGGCCAAACTCACCAGCCGCCTGGCATCGATCTTCAAAGACCAGAGCCGCCCCGAGTCCGAACACACGCTGGCCACCAGCATCCTGGCGGATTATGCGGCGGACGAGGCGGCGATCCTGGCGGACGTGCTCATGGCTGCCGAGCCGAAATCGTTCCTGAAGCTCTTCCCGGTCGCCAGGCTGTGTGCGGAACGAGCGGTCTCCGTGTTTCAAGCCGAGCTTGGCAGACATCTTACGAGCCCCGAAAGGGAGTCCGAGCCTGTCAAGGATCAGCTCGCCGAGCGCCAGGCCAGGGCGGCCATCGCCCTGGTCCGGATGGGCAAGGCCGCGTCGATCTGGCCCCTCTTACGCCACAGCCCCGACCCGCGACTACGGAGCTTTATCATCAACTGGCTCGGACCACTGGGAGCTGATCCAGAGGTGATCGTCGCCGAACTGGGGCGGCTTGACGCCAGGAGCCGGCCGGCACCAGGAACGCGCCGCATGGCGATGGATGTTGCCCTGTTCCACCCTGAGACGTCGATACGGAGAGCCCTGATCATCGCCATGGGCACATACGGCGCGAATGCGCTCTCCTTCGGGGAGCGGGAATCGCTCGTCACCATGCTGCTCGAACTTTACAAGAACGACCCGGACGCCGGCATCCATGGCGCGGCTGAATGGGTGCTGCGGCAATGGAACGCACAGGCGAAGCTGGAGGCCGCCGAGGCCGAGCTGAGCAGGCTTAAGGATCCCGGCTTGCGTCGCTGGTACGTCAACGACCAGGGGCAGACGTTCGCGGTGATCGAGGGCCCCGTCGAGTACCGCATGGGGTCACCCGTGACCGAGCCCGACCGGAGTGCCGACGAGGATGCCCACCGCCGGCTCATCCCCCGCCGATTCGCGATCGCTTCGAAGGAGGTGACCGTCGAGCAGTATCAGAAGTTCGTGCGGCAACGGCCGCAATTCAAGATTGACCAGAGTGATCTGGAGAAGTACGCCCGCACCCCCGACAGCCCGGTTATCGGTCTCAACTGGTTTGCCGCCGTCGCCTATTGCAACTGGCTGAGTGAACAGGAAGGTTTGCCACCGAACCAATGCTGCTATCTGCCGAACGACAAGGGAGAATACGAC
>DAIDJI010000479.1 GCA_027451455.1 Planctomycetales bacterium
TCGTTCGAGGACCGATCGAAGATCATCCATCAGCTCCGGACGATCAATCGTGTAGGTAAAATTGTCGATCTTTCGACCGAGGTCCTGGGGCATCAGGTTGAACGTCTCGGCTATCTTCGGGGTGAACTTGCGGATGCAGAGGTCGCGGTCGAGGAAAATGGTGTGAACCTCGGTGCTGAACAGAAGGTTATCCATGTCGGCCGTCAGCTCGGTCAGCTCGGCAATCTTCTTCTGATACTCGGTGTTGACGGTGTACAGTTCCTCGTTGACCGAGTGCAGTTCCTCGTTGGTGCTCTGCAATTCCTCGTTGGCGGCGGTCAGTTCCTGGTTGGTCGACTGGAGTTCCTCGTTGCTGGTCTCCATCTCCTCGATGACCGCCTGGAGGTTTTCCTTGGTGTATCGCAGCTCGCCTTCCAGGGCGAGGATCTGCTCGCGAGAGGCCTGGCCGAGGTCGATCTCGTGGACGGCCTCGCGAACGGAGGGAGCTTCTCCGACATCCTCAAACTGGATCAGCGCGTGGCTGACCCCGGCGCGTCGATCGCGGATCGGCCGAACCGTGAGGTTAATCAGCCGATCGATGCCCGAGGGCGAGACCCGAAGTCCCTTGTAAGCGACCCGGGTTAGCTCCTTGAACGCGCGCGGAAGGGCCCCGGTGAGAGCGGTGCGCACCTCGGGCTCGACCAGTTCGAGCAGCTCGGTGGTGACGCGCCCCTCGCGGAACTTCAGATACTTGCTCGCTCCGCCAAACGACTGAATCACCGAGCCCCGCTCGTTCACCAGCAGGCCAGGCGGCATGAATTCATCAAGGAGGGCGTCGTAAGTTCCGATCAGGTGGGCCTCGGCCGGCGGAGGCGCACTACCGGCCGGCGATCGAACCTGCGGAGTGATTTCCGTCAGCCGAAGGTCGGCCACCAGCCGGACATCCCGACGCTTCCGGTAAAATTTCCACCGAGGGTCCAGGGGATCGAACTCGTCGTTCACCTCGCCTGGCGTCTCGCTCGGCCCGAGGAAAAGGACTCCCCCCGTCTTCAACGCAAAATGAAAGAGCGAAAGCACCCGTTTCTGTGCGGCCGGACGAAGATAGATCAGCATGTTCCGGCAGGAGACCAGATCCAGCTTGGTGAACGGGGCGTCCTTCAGGACGTTGTGCTGGGCGAAGACGATCGACCTTCGGAGATCGGCCGAGACCTGAAAGCCCCCGGCAACCCGGGTGAAGAACCGGTTCAGCCGATCCGCTCCGACATCGACGCAGGCGGCCTCGGAATAGATGCCGAGGCCGGCGGAGTCGAGCGAGGCGCGGTGAGCATCGGTGGCGAAGATCTTCACCGGGCCGGTGCGGCCGAGCGCCTCCATCCCCTCGCGAACCAGGATGGCCAGCGAGTACGCTTCCTCACCCGTGGCGCAGCCAGCGACCCAGGCGCGGAACTCCTCGCCCGGCGCGAGCCGGCCGAGAAGCTCGGGAAGCACATCCCGTCCGATCCGGGCAAAGGCTTCCTCGTCTCGGAAGAACCGGGTGACACCGATCAGCAGATCCTTGTACAGCAGGTTCAGCTCGGCCGGATCGCCAGAGAGCCGACGCGCGTACTCGTCCAGCCCAGGAACTTCGCCCAGCGAAAGCCGGCGCTCGAGCCGGCGGGCCACGGTGTCCGGCTTGTAATGCGTGAAGTCGATGGCGTATGCGTCGCGGAGCAATCGAAAGATCGCGTCGACGCCGGTCGGCTCCGCCGTCGGCGGATGCGGCCCGACATGAGGGCTCTTCGCGTGCCGAAGCAACGCCTCGGGGATCGATTCCGGCGCGAGGGTCAGGTCGGTCGTCCCGGTATCGATGGCGCTTCGGGGCATCCCGTCGAACTTGGCCGCCTGGGGATCCTGGGCGATCACCAGCCCGCCAGCCTCGTGGACGTCGCGAACGCCTCGCGAGCCGTCACTTCCCGTGCCCGAGAGGATGATCGCGACGCCTCGATCACCAGCCTCCTGAGCGAGCGATCGGAGGAAGAGATCGATCGGCAAGGTCACAAGCTGATCGGGATCCTTGTCGGTCAGCAACAATCGGCCGTCGCTGAGGATCATGTCCTTCCGGGGCGGGATCAGGTAGATGGTGTCCCGCTGGACCATGATCCCATCCTCGGCCAGCCGGATCGGGATTCCGGTCCGACGCGCCAGGATCTCATCGGTCATGCTCTTGTAATTCGGCGAGAGGTGCTGGACCACGACAAAGGCCATGCCCGTATCGGTCGGCATCACCTCGAAAAGCCGCTCCAACGCCTCGAGCCCGCCCGCCGACGCCCCCACACCGACCACCAACCGAGGCGCTGCCTCATCCTGTTCGAAGTCCGTCGCCATCGGCGCGGGATCGACCAACTCTCCCTCACTTTTCATGAGCTACTCCACGGATCGTCGTCGGTTCCGAGGGACGGCGCCAGGTTTCAGTCCTCAATTGATGGCCTCCTCTTTTATAGTGGTCCGACAAGCCAGGCGGAAAGACACCAGCATCCGAACGCCGGCCATCGCCGCAGAGGTTCGACCGCCGCCACCCTGATCCCCGGTCCCGTTCAAAAGCCCGAAGCTGTCACCGGAAGATTTTTCACAGGATTCTTTGCGAAAAAACGGGAGTACCGGATGGACGATCGGGAGGCGGATCCCTACGATGGGGAGTGTGGCGAGCGATCGGCTTCGGCCGTCGTGTCGGCTGCGTCGATTGGCCGGAGTGCCGGAGTGTGAAGGGGTGGAGCCGCGATGTCGGAATCCTCGGATCGGGCGCTGCTGGACCTTCTCCGTCGGCGGGGACCCATGACCGTCGCCGAGATGTCCGATCAACTGGGCGTCACCGGAACCGCGGTCCGCAATCGGCTGGGAAGGCTGCTGGAATCGGGACTGGTCGAGCGTCGGGCCGAGGCCGAGGGCCGGGGTCGCGGACGCCCGAGGCACGCCTACCAGGCGAGCGTCGAGGCCCAGAAGCGGCTGGGTCAAAACTACGCCGATCTGGCGGTCGCCCTCTGGGGCGAGTTGATGACCACCGTCGAGGACCGGAAGCTCCGCCGGAACCTCTTCGCCCGGATCACCGAGCGGCTCGCCGAGCTCTACCGGCGCGAGGTCAGCAGCCCAGGTTGGGAAGGACGACTCGTCCAGTTGACCAGCCTGCTGCACGATCGCGGGGTCGAGGCCGAGGTCGCCCGCGACCCGGCCGGCGCCTCGCCGATTCTCCGCCAGCACTCGTGCCCGTATTACGAGCTGGCCGAATCTGATCGAAATATCTGCGCCCTCGAGCGCAAGATGTTTGAGAAGGTTCTCGGCCTTGCCCTCCGGCTCAGCCAGTGCCGTCTTGACGGCGATCATTCGTGCGACTTCCGGCCCCGGGAAGTCAGGGCATGAGGGATCGAAGGGTCGAGCGTCCGTGGTCCCTGGTGAGAAAAGACCAGGCGGGCCCCGGTTCGTGGATGATCCCAGACTGGCAACCGGCCTGGAAACCTGCCGACGATTCCGAGGAACGGAAAGTGGTCCGTCGTTGGTAACGTCCTGCGGACCGAACAGACCGCAACGACCCAATGGCTCTTAACTGGCTCCTGACTCCGACGCCCTGACAACTGGAAAGACAATGAGCAGCAAGGTCCTGACCATCCGCAACCTTCACGTGGCGATCGACGGCAAGGAGATTCTCCGGGGCGTCGATCTGACGATCCGCCAGGGCGAGGTCCACGCGCTGATGGGCCCCAACGGCTCGGGGAAGAGCACCCTGAGCTACGCTCTCGCCGGCCATCCGCGGTACGAGGTGACCGAGGGGACCGCTGAGATCGACGGCCAGGACATCCTGGGAATGGAGGCCGACGAGCGGGCCAAGGCCGGGATCTTCCTGGCCTTCCAGTACCCGACGTCGATCCCCGGCGTCTCGGTCGCCAACTTCTTGCGGCATGCCGTGACCAACGTGCGTAACCCCGACCGCAAGGAGGGTCAGGAGCTGGTCCCGATGCGCGAATTCCGCAAGGAAATGCGCGAGCAGATGGACGAGCTGGGCGTCGACCAGGAGTTTGCCAGGCGCTATCTGAATGAGGGGTTCTCCGGGGGCGAGAAGAAGCGGGCCGAGATCCTTCAAATGGCGATGCTCCGCCCAGCCTTCGCGATTCTGGATGAGACGGACAGCGGCCTCGACATCGACGCCGTCCGGATCGTCTCCGAGGGGGTCAACCGGGTCGCCGAGCGGCACGCGACCGGCATCCTCGTCATCACCCACTACGAGCGAATCCTCACCTACATCAAGCCGCAGTTCGTCCACATTCTCTTTGGCGGCCGGATCGTCGAGAACGGCGGCCCCGAACTGGTCAAGACGCTCGAAAGCCAGGGCTACGACTGGATCCGGGCCCGGTATCCCGAAGCCGCCCGCCTTGAGGACGAGATCGAGGCCGCCCAGAAGGCCGACGCCTCGCTTCAGGCCGCCCGATAACCCCCGGCCCCGACTCGAAATCGACACAAAACGACCGAGAGCGGACAAGATACCCTTCGGCTCCGAACGGAAGGATGAACCCGATGGCGACCGATCTGAATCTCCAGGTGGCAGGCATCAAGGACGACTACAAGTACGGCTTCCACGACTCGGAAGCGAACTACGCCTTCAAGAGCGGCAAGGGACTCACGCGCGACGTCGTCTGCCAGATCTCCGAGATGAAGAATGAGCCGGCCTGGATGCGGGAGTTCCGTCTCAAGGCGCTCGAGGTCTTCCAGCAGAAGCCGATGCCCACCTGGGGCGGCGACCTCGCCGAGCTCAACTTCGACGATATCCACTACTACATGAGGGCGACCGACCGCCAGGGCCGAAGCTGGGACGACG